>DASXOU010000838.1:0-7764 GCA_036494045.1 Polyangia bacterium
GAGGATGACGACGAGCAGCAGCACCAGCATCGCCACCGGCGACAAGTGGCGCACGTCGGCTTGCGCCTCTTGATAGATCGCGCGCGCGGCGAACGGCGCGCCGCCGTAGTAGATCGTCATGCCTGAAAGCTCGCGCTCGGCGGCGGCGCGGATCTGCTCTTCGACGCGCAATTCGCCGGGCTGCTGCTGGAGCTTCCCTGGATCGGCGAGGAACGCCAGGATGAGCGCGCCGCGGCCGTCGCGCGAGACGAAGTTGCCGACGGCGAACTCGCGCGAGAGCACCTTGTCGCGCAGCGCCTTGCGTCCGGCGTCGTCGCTCGGGATGGTCGGCACCAGCGAGTCGAACTCGGCGCCCATCGGCCCCGACACGATGTCGGCGACCGACGTCAGCGACAGGATCAAGTCGACGCCGCGCACGTTCTTGATCGCCTGCGTCGCGCGCGTGATCTTGTCCAGTGACGCCGGCGAGAAGACGTCGTCGCCGGCCGGCGCTTCGACGCCGACGATGGCCACGCGCAACGAGCCGAAGCGGCGCGACACGTCCTGGAACAGCTGCACGTCGGGATCGTTGGTCGGCAGAAAGACGAGCAGGTCTTCTTCGTTCTTGAGGCGCGTCGTGCCGACGGCGGCGACGACGGCGATGACGAGCGAGATGGCGACGACGGTGCGCGGCCATCGAGTGGCCAGGGCGATGAGCTGATTCACCGCCAGCGACGGTAGCACGGCGACAAACCGCCATGAAACATTTGCACGCCCGGCACCGACTACGGTGCGACGCCGCTATCGCAAAAGTCGCGGGCGTGATTGCATGCACGGGCCCAATCAAAAGAGGAGGTCGTCATGGCACAGCAGGCAAGCCGTTTCGTATGGCGCGAGCTCATGACCGGCGACGTGGGGAAGGCGGTGCAGTTCTACAGCAAGCTCTTCGGCTGGAAGAGCGAGACCGTGGACATGGGCACGATGAAGTACACGCTGGTCAAACGTGGCGACCAGCAGGTCGGCGGGATCTACGAGACGCCGGCGCAGGCCAAGGGCGTGCCGCCGCACTGGCTCGGCTACGTCTCGGTCGACAACGTCGACGCCGCGTGTGAAAAGGCGGTGCGTCTCGGCGCCAAGATCATGATGTCGCCGATGGACATCCCGAACATCGGACGCTGGGCGGTGATCACCGATCCGCAGGGCGCGGCGATCGCGCCGTTCCGCGGCAACATGGAAGCGCCGGCGTACACGCGCGCCACGCCGGGCGAGTTCTGCTGGGACGAGCTCATGACCAGCGACCTCGCCGCCGCGAACAAGTTCTACTCGTCGCTGTTCGGCTGGGTGCCGGTCGAGCACGACATGGGCGCGATGGGCAAGTACACGCTCTTCAAGTCGCCGGGGACGGAGAAGGACGACAAGGCGCCCGGCGTCGGCGGCGCGATGGCGATGCCCAAGGACGTGCAGCAGCCGCCGCACTGGATGCACTACATCGAGCACGCCGACGTCGACAAGGGCGCGACGATGGCCCGCGAGCTCGGCGGGCAGATGCTGGTGCCGCCGACCGACATTCCGCAGATCGGCCGCTTCGCCGTGTTCGCCGATCCGACCGGCGCGCACTTCGCGATCTACAAGAACGCGCACTAGCCGCGCTCCTGCCCCACCACCCTCCTTTACTACCGCGGGATGAAGCTGGCGTTGCGGGCGTTGCCGATGTACGCGCGCGCGTCCGACTCGGACACGATCCCTTCACCGAGCAGTAGATCGAATTCCTTACGCAGCGTCGTGCCGAGGAGGTACGTGCCGTCGGTGTTCACGGTCATGCGCACGCCCGCCGTCCGCAACCGATCGAACACGCGCCGCAGATCGGCCACGTCCGCGACCGCGTGCGTGCGCAGGTTCGACGACGGGCACAGCTCGAGGACGATGCCCTTCTCGACCAGCTTGCGCATCGCCTCGTCGGACTGCGCCGCCGCGATGCCGTGGCCGATGCGCGCCGGCTGCAGCTTGTCGATCACGGCCAGGACGCCCTCCGGCCCGGTGTGCGTGGTCTCGCCGGTGTGCACCGTCGTGCCCAGGCCGGCGGCGCGCGCGCGCGCGAACAGATCGCGGTAGCGATCGACCTCCTCGCCGAGCTCGAGCGTGTGCTGCTCGGGGCCGGCGAGATCGATCCCGATGACGCCGTGGTTGCGCCAGCGCTCCGCCTTGCGCACCAGGATCTCGTTGAGCTCGTACTCGAACTCGCGCGCGAGACAAAAGATGAGCCCGGCCTTGACGCCGTAGTCGAGGCACGCGCGATCCATCCCGCGCAGCGCCGCCGCGATGATGTAGTCGAGATCGCGCTCGCCGCCGAGGTTGCGCTTCATCGGGTTGAAGCGCAGCTCGATCGTCGAGACGCGCGAGCTGCGATATTCCTTGCCGATGACCTCGAAGATCGATCGTTCGATCGCCGCCGGCGACGACTGAATCCTCTCGGTCCAGCGGTGCATGATGTCGAGGTAGTCGCCGAGCGACGACACCTTCGACGGATCGGCGTACACCAGCTCGCAGAATTCCCAGAACGACTTGACCGGCAGCTTGAAGCCGGACTCGTGCGCGATCGCCCACAAGATGTGCGGCGCCACCGCGCCACCGACGTGGATGTGCAGATCGGTCAGCTCGGTCTTGGGATCGAGCTTCAGCGATTGAGCCATGCGCGCGTCAGCCCTGCGACTTGAGCGGCGCGCGGTTGAGGAACGCCTTGAGGTCCTGCCCCGGCTGGAACGACACGGTGATCGACGGCGCGATCACGATCGGCGCGCCCGTCTGCGGATTGCGTCCGGTGCGCCCGTTCTTGCGCTTCTTGGTGAACGTGCCGAATCCCGGATACGTGAAGCGCGGCGTGGCGCGACGCGTGACCTTGGCGCGCACGAAGTATTCGCCGAGCTCGGCGAACACGGCGTCGACCAGCGTGGCGACGGTCTTCTTGGTCAGATCCGACGGGAGCCCCTGGGTGGCCGCGACCTTTTCGATCAACTCTTGCTTGGTCATCTTGCCCCCGCGCGGTGAGGCTGAATGTTTTGCGCCGCGGCATCGCAACTGTCAAGACGCGATCACGCGCGCGACGGCAATCCGAGAAGCGCGCGCGCCTCGGCCACGCTCGCGACCTTTCTGCCGTGGCGCCCGCAGAGCTCGACGGCGCGCGCGACCAGCGGCGCCGAGCCTTCGGCGAGCACGCCTTTGTCGACGTAGATGTTGTCCTCGAGACCGACGCGCGCGTTGCCGCCCCACATCGCCGCCAGCTCGACCATCGGCAGTTGATGGCGCCCGACGCCGGCGACGCCCCACGTGCAGCCGGCGGGCAAGAGCGTCGCGACGCGCTCGATCAGAAACTCGAGGTTCGCATCCGACGCCGAGAGCGCGCCTTTGACGCCGAGGACGAACTGCAGATGCAACGGCGCTGCGATGAGCCCCTGCCTCAAGAGATCGGCGGCGATGTCGAGATGCCCGGCGTCGTAGATCTCGACCTCGGGCATGGCGCCGTGCGCGCGGATGCGCCCGGCCATGTCGGCGGTGTCGGCCGCCTTGTTCATGAACACGTCTTCGCCGAAGTTGATGGTGCCGACGTTGAGCGTGGCCATGTCGGGCGCATCGGCGCCGGTGCACTCGAGCGGCCCGGCGCGCTCGGCGACGCTCATGCCGACGGCGCCGCCGGTCGACGTCTGGATGATGACATCGGTGCGCGCGCGAATCTTGCGGATGGCGTCGCGGAAGCGCTTGCCCTCTTGCGACGCGCGCCCCTCTTCGTCGCGCACGTGCAGGTGGATCACCGAGGCGCCCGCCTTGGCGCACTTCTCGGCTTCGGCGGCGAGCTCGTCGGCCGACAGCGGCAGATGCGGGTTCTGCGCGCGCGTCGTCTCGGCGCCGACGATGGCCGCGGTCACGATGCACGGCCCCGGCCGCCCGATGACTTCCTTGCGCCGCACGTTCTCCGGCACCACACAGGTGCCGCGCGCGCGACACACGATCACCGGCTCGGGCAGAAGATCCGCCGACGACTCGAAGGTGTCGTGGCGCAGCGGCGTCGGCACGATCACTTTGCGCGCCACGAACTCCATGCCGAGCGAGGTCTTGCCCCAGCGCGTGATGGTTCCCTCGGCTTCGATGAAGTCGCCGGCGCGCACCGGCGCCAGGAACTCGACCGCGTCGTAGGCGCGAAACAGCCCTTCATCGCCGTCGGCGCGGATGCACAGCTCGGTGGCGACGTCGCCGAAGAGCTCGAGCATCTTGGCGCCATCGACCAGGCCGCCTGCGTAATGCGCGTGGTTCGACCCCATTCTAATCCGTATGCGGGCTTTCATTTTACCTCTCCAATATGCTAAAATAGGCCAGTGGCAGGTCCGTCGTCCAGCGGCGTTCGCTCGGTAGGGCGCGCCGCCGTCGTTTCCCGGCACGCGTCGACGTTGAAGCACGTCGGCCAGGCGCTCGCGGTCGCCAACCTCTCGTCTCGACAAGCCATCGGTCCTTCGTTTCTGCCGCGTTCGCAGCCCGGCGAGTTCGAGCTGGTGCTGCTCGACCTCGACATAGATCCCGAGACCGCGCCCGCCGAGCTATGTGCGCAGGTGGCGGCGGCGTGCAAGAACACGCCGATCGTCGTCGTCGCCGGGCTCAACGCGCGCCAGCGGTTGGTGCAGGCGCTCGCGCATCCGGACGTGGTCGGCTGCGTGCCGAAGATCGGCGCCTGGACCGAATCGGCGACGGGCGAGAACAAGCTCGAAGGGCCCGACGAGCAGGCGCTCGGCCTGGCGCTGCGCCGCCGCGTCGAGCGCGCGACGCAACCGGCGGGGCCGGCGCCGTATCTCCTCGCCGGCACGTCGATCGAGGAGCGCATCGTCGGCGGCTCGGCCGACAAGGACGACGCGCTCGCCGCGCTCCTCGCCGACGCCGCGCGCTTCGGCCTCGGCGACGAGAAGGTGCGCCGCCTCGAGACCGCCGCCGACGAGCTCATGCTCAACGCGATCTACGACGCCGATCCGCAGCTGCGCGGGCCGGGCATCGTCATCGATCGGCGCACGCCGATCTCGCTGGCCGCGCAGGCGCAAGTGCGCGCGCGATGGGGCTGTGACGGGCGCAGCTTCGTCGTCAGCGTCGCCGATCGCTTCGGCTCGCTCGAGCGCGCCACCGTCGCTGCGCACATCCAGCGCCTGCTCGACGCGCGCTCGCCGCGGCTGGCCCGCGCGGCCGGACCGCAGTCGTCGGGCGCCGGCCTCGGCCTCGTCCTCATCTACAGCGCGGCCAACACCCTGGCGCTGCAAGTCGCCCGCGGCCGCTTCACCGAGGCCACCGCCGCGCTGCACGTCGCCGGCTCCAATCGCGCAGCCGTCGCACGCGGCTCGGCGCTGCACATCTACGACCAATAAATGATACAATCGCGGGCGGGAGTGTCTATGCAGGTAGCCAAGGGTACGCGCTCCGCAGCGCTCGTCAGCCGGCACGGTCCGACCTGCCGGCGCGTGGCGCAGTCGCTCGGAGCCGCCGGGGTCGTGGTGCACACCTCGCCATTTCCGAGCGAGCTGCCCGTCGACGATCTCGGGGAAGTGGTGGCGCTGCTCGTCGATCTCGACGTCTCGCCCGCCGAGAGCCCGGGCCTCCTCGTGTCGGAGGCGCGGCGCGGCTATCCCGACGTGCCGCTCATGGCCACCGCCGGCGTCGACGCGCGCGCGCGCCTGCTCGATGCGCTCTGCGAGGCCGACGTCAACCACGTCATTCCCAAGCGCGGCGCGCTCACGCTTCCGCGCGGCGGCATGCCGGTGCTCGGCTCGCTCGAAGGGCCCGACGAGCACGATCTCTTCGCCTGCGTCCGCCGCCTGCTCGACGGCCCCGAGTCGCCGGGCGTGACGCCCTACCTCCTCGCCGGCGCGCCCGTGCACGAAGTGAGCGTCCGATCGAGCGAGGACAAAGACCGCGCGCTCGAGCGCATCGTCGCCTTCGGCGAGTCGATGGGCCTGACCGGCGAAAAATTGCGCCGTGTCGAGCTCGCCGCCGAAGAATTGTTGATGAACGCGCTCTACGACGCGCCTCGCAACTCGGACGGCGCCGCGCGCAACGCCGCGCTCGATCGCCGCCTGCCGATCGCGCTCGGCGCCGACGAGACCGTGCACATGCGCTACGGCTGCGACGGGCAGACGCTCGCCGTCGCCGTCGCCGATCCGTTCGGCTCCTTGTCGAAGAAGGCGGTGACCGATCGGCTGCGCAAGGTGCGCGACGGCATCCCCAAGCCGAACGCGGGCGTCGCCGGCGCCGGCCTCGGCCTGGTGATGACCTACTCGGTCGCCAATCAGCTGATCTTCGCGGTCTCGCCCGGGCGGCTGACCGAGGTGACGGCCGTGCTTCACGTCGGTGGATCGAACCGCGCCGCGCAGGAACGCGGCACCGCCGTGCACTTCTACCTCGCGCCGGCGGCGCAAGGCTCCGAGGGTTGGTGATGGTGCAGATCGACAAACGCAAGTCGGGCGACGGCACGCTGCACGTGACCATCTCGGGCAAGATCGACGAGCGCTTCGACGCGGCGTCGGTCCTGTCCGACGCGCACGGCAAGGTGGTCATGCACCTCGGCGGGATCCGCTCGATCTCGTCGCTGGGCGTGCGCGCCTTCGAGTTCTTCGTGCAAGCGCTGCCGGCCGAGGTGGTGCTGGTGCACGTGTCGCCGGCGATCGCGTCGCAGCTCACGATGATTCCCAATCTGTGCGGCGAGCGCACCACCATCGAGTCGGCTAAGCTGCCGTTCACCTGCCCGGCCTGCGGCGCGGAGAAGTCCCATTCGGTGCCGTTCCGCGCGCACGCCAACGTCGAGCACGCGCCCAAGTGCTCGTGCGGCGCGGTCATGGAGCTCGACGGGCTGCCCGAGCAGTACCTGCCGATGTGATAGCGTCGGCGCGTGCGGTGGGACGCGTCGCAGGTCGAGATCCTCGTCTACACGTATCGCGAAGGGCTCCTCGCCGCCGTCGGCCACGATCTGTGCCTGCGCGTGACGAAATTGTCCGTCGACGTCGGCGCCGATGACACGATCGCGTGCGAGTGCGATGCGACCTCGTTGCGCGCCAGCGGCGTCTCGGCTGACGACGCGCGCAAGATCGAGAAGAACGCCGCCGATGACGTGCTCGCGGCGCGCCGCTTTCCCACGATCACGTTTCGCTCGACGCGCGTCGTCCGCGACGGCGAGCGCGCGCGCATCGAGGGCACGCTGACCCTGCACGGCGCCACGCGGCCGCTCGCCTTCGACGCGGTTGCCGACGGCGATCGCTTTTGCGCCGAGGTACGCCTCGACGTGCGCGACTTCGGGATCAAGCCCTACTCGGCCATGTTCGGCGCGCTGCGCGTGCGCGCCGACGTGCTCGTCAAGATCCGCGTGCCGCGCGCATGACGCGGCGCCGGCTCGGCACCCTCGCCTTCGTCGGCGTCACCTTGGTGCTCGCCGGCCTCGCCACCGAGCGCATCGGCGTGCACGCGATCGTCGACGCGCCCAATCAGCACCGCACGATCGCGTCGGCCGCGACCGTCGGCGGCGAGCGCTTCGTCGACGTCGGTCCGCCGGCGGCGACGCTCGCCGTCGACATCGTCGAGCCCAAGCGCCCGCCGCGCGCCACCATCTTCGTCCTGCACGGCATTCGCGACTCCAAAGAAGGCTTGCGCCATTGGGGCGAGCACCTGTCGGAGGCCGGCTATCGCGCCATCCTCGTCGACTCGCGCGGCCACGGCCACTCGACCGGCGACTGGCTCACCTATGGCGTGCAGGAGTCGCGCGATCTG
>DASXOU010000839.1:0-2415 GCA_036494045.1 Polyangia bacterium
ATCCGCTCCGACGCGCGCCGCAACCTCGTCGACGCCGTCGATCTGGCGACGCGCGACATCCCCGAAGTCGGCGTCTGCTTCGACGGCGCGCTCCTGCGCGGCAATCGCGCCACCAAGGGCGACGCCTGGTCGTACAGCGCGTTCGCGTCGCCCAACTGCGCGCCGTTGGCGCGGCTCGGGCTCGACGTCGAGATCGCGCCGCACGTCCGCCGGCCCGAGGGCGCCTTCTCCGTCGACGGACGCTTCGACGCCCGCGTCGCCGTCGCCTACGTGACGCCGGGGATGGATCCGCGCCTCGTCGAGCGGCTCGGCGCTGACGACGCCGACGGCGGCGCGCGCGGCGTGGTGCTGGCGGCGTTCGGCGTGGGCAACGTGCCGATGCGCGCGCGCTCGGTGGCGGCGGCGGTACGCCGGCTCGTCGACGGCGGCGTCACCGTCGCGGTGGTCACGCAGGCGCACGCCGGCGCCGTCGATCTCTCGCTCTATGCCAACGGCGTGGCGCTCCGTGACGCCGGCGCGGTGGCGGGCGGCGACATGGGCCTGGAGGCCGCCGTCGCCAAGCTGATGCACGCGATCGGCCGCTTCCCCGACGACGCCGCCGCGCGCGCCGAGTACTTCGCGCGCGACGTCGCCGGCGAACGCGGCGACGGCCTCCTTCACCTCGCCGACTAACCCACGGCGCCCAAGGACAGATTTACAGGGAGATCAGGAGATCAGGAGATCAAAACGCTTACAGACCGATCCCATCGGATCCCTCTGTAAGAGTTTTGTTCTCCTGATCTCTTGATCTCCCTGTGAAGTTTTCTGGCGCGCCGCGGGTTATTCGTGGGCGTCGAGGAAGGCGCGGAGGTCGGGCCATTCGGAGGCCATCCAGCGCACGCGGGCGCGGGTCGTGTCGTCGAGGCCGAGCCATACCTCGACGCTGTCGCCGCTGGCGGCGTCGAGGAATCCACGCACCAGGCAGGCCTCGGCGCGCCAACCGCCGGCGCCCTCGGCCGTCTCGAAGCGCGCCCATTCGCCGAGCAGCAGCGCGCGCGCGTCGGCGAGCTCGCCGCGCCGGCAACGGATGAGCACGTCGACGAGGAGGAGCTGTGCCTCGGCCGCTTTCCGGCTGACGCCGCGCGCGAATCGCGCTTCGCCGCGCGCCTGATGCGCCGCCTGTTCGGCACGCCCGATCTCTCCGCGCAACGCGAGCACGCGCGCCAGCTCGATCGTCGCCCAGCGCCCGCCGCCGGCGACGATGGCCTCGAACAGCGACGCCGCGCGTTCCAGATCGCCGGCCGCCAGCGCGCGCTCGGCAGCGGCGGCGCGCTCGTTGATGGCCGCGTTCTTCCAGCGCAGCCACTGCACGACCAGCGCGACCGGCGCCGCCAACGCGACGACCCACAGCTGCATTGGGCGCGGCTACAGATCGTGCGCGTCGATGAACGCGCGCAGCTCGGGCCATTCGCCGCCGAGCCACGCGAGCTCGCCCTTGCGGCCCGAGTGCGCGAGCCCGAGCCACGGCTCGACGCTGCCGCGCGCCCCGTCAGCGCTGGCGACGAACGCGCGCAGGAGCCACGCCTTTCGCAGCGACGTCACCGACAGCGCCTCCTCGAGCCGGCGCGAGTCGCGATCGAACGCGCGCGCGGCGTCTTCGCGCTGGTTGGCGCGCGCCAGCACCGCGATCTCGGCGACGCGGAGGAGCGCGCCGGTGTGCGTGCGGTTGCTACTGCGCTCGAGGCGCTTGCGCGCGTCGTCGCACCAGCGCGTCGCCGCGTCGAGCTGCCCGCGAAGCGTGTAGATGAGCCCGAGCTGCACGGCGGCGCTGGTGCGCACCTCGCTGCCGAAGAGGAGCCCGGGCGCGCGCTCGACCTCGATCGCGGCTTCGATCGCCTTTGGCAGCTCGCCGGCGCGCATCAGCGCCGTCGACAGCGACAGCTTGGCCACCGCCGCGTAGGTCGTCTGCTTGCGATACTCGCGCGCGACCGCGGCGAACACGTCGGCGGCGCGGCCGAGATCGCCGTCGGCGAGCGCGAGATGTCCCGGCTCGAGCCGCGCGTTGAGCTTGGTGCCGCCGCGAAACTGCCGCCGCAAGAACCAGATGAACAATCCGATCACCGCCAGCGCGGGCAAAAAGCTGACGAGCGCGCCGTGCCACGCGTCGTCGGGCGGCGGCGGCGCGTGATGGACGTGATGATGCGGCGCCGGCGGCGACAAGAATTGATAGATCGCCACGAACATGATGATGAGGAGGATCCACAAGGCGAGCGTCTTGCGCGCGCTCTTCTTCGTCGCCGGCGCGTTGTCGCTCGGCTCCGCGGCCGGCAGGTACGGTGCGTTCGCGTCCATCGTCATCGTCCTTTGAACTCGGGCTTGCGCTTGTCGCGAAACGCCGCGCGCGCCTCGGCCGCATCCTCGCTCATCCACGCCTCT
>DASXOU010000840.1:0-9492 GCA_036494045.1 Polyangia bacterium
CATTGGCACGCACGAGGCGCAGACCGAGCTCCTGTCGCTCTTGCCGTCGCTGCCGGCGGAGGACGACGCGCGCCGGCAGATCGTGCCGCTGTTGCGGCCGAGCGGGCTCGACGATGAATTCGCCGCGCGCCTGGCCGCGCAGCTCGACGGCGCGACGCTGACGGCGACCGAGAAGCAGCAGCTGGCGTTCACGCTGGCGCTGGTGGGGCTACGAGACGGCATGAAGCTGCCCGACGGCGCGGCGTCGCCGGCGGCGAAGCAGCTCATCGATCGCATGACCGCGCTCGCGCAGCGCGGCACGGGGGACAAGCAATGAAGAAGCGGTTGTTGCAGTGGGCTTTGGCAGCGCTGATCGCGGCGTCGGCGACTTCGGCGCGCGCGCAGGTGCTGTCGTCGCCGATCACGATCCGCTTTCCGCCGATCGTGTTCCTGCCGGTCACCTGGAAGTGCGTGCACGCCGACGGCACCAGCTGCGCCACGGCCGAGCTCACCAACTCCTGGTACAAGCAGATCTTCATCACGTCGACCGGCTTCGCCGACTCCGAGCGCAACGACTTCTGGTCCGAGTTCGATCGCATCGTCGGCTTCATGACCGGGCCGTCGGCGGGCAACGTCTGGAGCGTGCAGCAGAAGAGCCGTCTCCTCTTCATCGGCTACTTCGTCGCCGGCGGCGCGCTCGGGACGCCGCAGGCGGCGTTCGGCGGGCTGATCGCGCCACATCCGATCCGCGGCTTCGCCACGTCGCTGTCGCAGGCGCAGGTCTACGCCAAGATCGCGGCGATCGCGGCCAACCAGATCCACGGCCTTGCGCCGTTCGGCGCCGGCGTCCTGTTCAACACGTTCCAGACGCCGGTGACGGCCAACGCGGCGCCGCCGTCGTTCGTGGGCAAGCCGTTCGGCGTGGCCAAGTTCACGCGCGCCGACTTGAACGAGCGCGGCTCGTACATCACCACGCACGAGCTGGCGCACGCGTCGCTCAACTATCTCGACGAATACGTGGAGCCCGGCTTCGACGACTTCAGCATCCGCCAGCTCGACGTGGTCACGCCGCTGGCGCTGTTCGACTGGACCTGGGGCGGGTTCATCAACGCGATCTCGGACCTGATCGGCACCTACGACTACGACATCAGCGAGATCCTCGCCGCCAACGGCAACGACAACATCGCGCTCGGCCCCTGGCCGGCGACGGTCTACACGCCCGGCTGGTCGAGCGAGTACTACCAGTGGGAAGGCGGCATGTTCTTCGGTCGCGGCGCCTTCCACCAGACCGGCCTCAACCTGATGAACGACAACTACCTCTTGCGCGGCGTCGGCGACGGCTTCGACTTCGCGCACACCGAATCGCAAGAGCGCGTGATCAACACGGCGTTCTATGGCGGCGCCGGACGGCCGAACGATCGCATCCGCAACGCTGGGCCGAAGAACGGTTGGCCGCTGGTGTTCGGCAGCTCGACCCACGTGATGCTCTACGACGGCGACAAGTACCATCACTTCCAGCCGACCCGCAGCTACACGGTGCAGGTCGGTTGGTACGATCGCGTGTGGTCGACCTGCTGGGCCGGCTTCATTCCGTATCCTTGTTACAGCGACGTGTGGCGTACGGCGCAAACGTCGGTGGCGCCGTCGACGCGGCAGATCGATCTGCAGGCGTCGTCGCTGTACGGCATCGCCAATATCGCGCAGGAGGCGGTGTGCGCCGTCGGCATCAGCGAAGTGCCGACCTCGAACGGCGGCTCGGTGCGGCTGTGCGACGCCGACCTGAACACGCTCGCGAGCGAGTTCCTGCCGACGATCACGTTCTCGGTGCCGTACCAGGACGTCGAGGTGCCGGCGTCGCAGTGGCTCACGACCTATTGGTGGCGCTTCTCGACCAACAACGGCTACGTGCAATCGGGGTGGACCGGATGGTCATCGTTCTATCGTTCGCTTTAGAATCGGAAGAAGATGTCACCGCGGTTCGCGTTCCAGCGTCTGGAGGTGTACGGGGTCGCCAAGGCGATCGCGCAGCTCATCATCGACAATCGGCGCCGCTGGGCCGATCTGCCGGGCGAGCTGGCGGAGCGGCTGTCGCGGGCGGCGCTGGGGCTGGTGGCGGAGATCGCGGCCGGCTCGGCGCACGCGTCGCGGCCGGAGCAGCGAAGGCACTACCAGACGGCGCGCGCCAGCGCCAACGAGGTCATGAGTTGCGTGGAGGTGGCGCAGCTGCACGGCGTGGTGCCGGCCGAGCTGCACTCGACGCTGGCGACCCAGCTCGCCCGCGTCGACGCGATGCTCACCGGCATGGTCCGCCGGCGTAGCTCCTAAAAGCCATCCCTGTGGAATTAGCTGTTCTGGAAGGCGGCCGATACTTGGCGGGCGGCGGCGGGGATGTCGGACGCGTTGTTGACGGCGCGGATGATGGCGGCGGCGGCGGCGCCGGCGCGGACGACGTCGGCGACGGTGTCGAGATCGATGCCGCCGATGGCGACGACGGGGATGGTCGACGCGGCGCACACACGCGCGAGGCGCTCGAGCCCGACGACGGGATCGGGATTGCGCTTGGACGCCGTCGTGAAGCAGGGGCCGAACGCGACGTAGCCGGCGCCGCCGTCGACGGCCGCGCGCGCCTGCGCCTCGTCGTGCGTGGAGACGCCGATGACGAAGCCGGCCGGCGCGATCGCGCGCGCCGCCGCCAGCGGCAGATCGTCCTGCCCGAGGTGCACGCCGTCGGCGCCGGCGGCGAGCGCGACGTCGAGCCGATCGTTGACCACGAAGGTGACCGCGCGCGCGCGGCACCACGGCGCGAGCACGCGCGCCAACGACAACAGATCGCGCGCATCGGCGCCCTTGCAGCGCAGCTGCACGATGCGCGCGCCGCCGTCGACGAGCGCGCCGCCGAGCGCCAGCGCCGCCTCGCCGCCGGCCGCGTCGGGCGCAAGATCGATCATGCCGTAGAGCCCGCGCAGCGTCATCGCCGCTTCCGCCGCACCAGGCCGACGACCAGGAGCGCATAGATCGCCGCAACCACCACGCCCGCCGCGATCATCCCGGCGCGCCCGTGCGCGCGGGTCAAAAGGCCGTGCGCGAACACCAGCGGCAGCACGAACGCCGCGCCCATGACGATGGCGGCGAACAGCGAAACCACGACCAGCGCGATCCACTGCCCGAGGCTGCGCCGCGCCTTTTGCGGATGGAGGGCGCGCGCGAACGGATTGTTGACGAAGCGGCGATCGTCCTCATCCGCCACGACGGCTACGACGCGCAGACGGCCTTGTTCTTCTGATCGTGCGAGATCTTCCTGATCTGCTCGAGCGCGTCCTTCTTCCACGTCGTGCGCGGATAGTGCTTGAGCAGCTCCTCCAGCCAGACCTTCGCGTCGCTGCAATACTTCAGCGTGTAGAAGCCGAGCGCGGTCTTGTACATCGCGTCGGGCACCACGTCGCTCTTGGGAAAGTTGTCGTGCACCTTCGTGTACGCCTGCATGGCGTTGGCCGTGCGCTTCTCGGCGTTGTACGCCTCGCCGATGTTGTACTGCGCGCGCGCCGCCCGCGGATCGGCCGGATAGCGATTGATGAACGCATCGTACAACCGGCGCGCCTCCGGCCACTGCTGCGCGGCCATGCGCTTGTCCCCCTCGGCGTAGAGCGCGTCGGGCGTCTCCGGCAGCGGCGGATTCTTCGCCGTCGTCGAGTTGTTGACCAGCTGCTCGATCTTGGTGTCCGACGCCGCGCGATAATCCTGGAACTGCTTGGTGAGCGCGTCCTCGGCGTGCTGCAGATCGTCGATGCGCCCGACCAGCTGCGCCAGATCCGTCTGCAGCTTCTGCACCTGCAGCCCGACGTCGGCCGAGTTGCGCGTCACCACCTTGGTCGCCTCGTCGACGACGAGCCTGAGCCGCTTGAGCTGATCGTCGAGCTCCTTGGCCAGCTCGGCCGCGCGCAGCTCGTTCTTCGCCGACAGCGTGCGCACGTCGTCGATCTGCTGCTTGAGCTCGCGCCCTTCCTCTTTGGTCACGAACGCGAAGCAGCCCGACGTCGACGCCGCCGCGATCACGATCAACGCGAAGCGCCCTACCATGACACGTCCACGCGCCGATCCTTCGCCCATCCCGCTTCGTCCTTGCCGGTCGCGTCCATCTCGCCTCGTGCGTTGATCTTCATGGCGCTCGACACGCCGAGCTGGCTCATGCGCCCCTTGACCGACTGGGCGCGCTTGTCGCTCAGCGCCAGGTTGTACTCCTCGGTGCCGCGCGGATCGGTGCGCCCCGTCAGCGTCACCGCGTGCGGGTTCTTCTTGATGCAGTCGGCGTCGCGATCGATGGCGGAGGTCGCCTCCGTCGTCAGCACCGACTCGTTGAAATCGAAGTAGACCGGCTCGAGCGTGCACTTGGCGTTGGGCGGCGGCGGCAGGTTGGCGCGCGTGCAGCGCCCGGCGTTGCACTTGCCGCCTTCGCCGCACTGCTCGTCGGAGGTGCACGGCTTGCAGGTGCCGTCGATACACGACTGCCCGGCCGGACACTGCCGATCGTCGGTGCAGCTCATCGACGGCGGCGGCGCCGACTCGCAGCGGCCGGCGTTGCATTTGCCGCCCGGGCAATCGCCGTCGCTACGGCACTGCTGGCACGTGCCGTTCACGCAATATTCTTTTTCGTGGCAGTCCTTGTCGCCGCTGCACTTGGGATACTTCGGCGGGCAGCCGGTGGCGAGAAACAGGCAGACGATCGCCGCCGGCCACAGGTGGGAAAATCGCATGCCGGCAAGCTAGACCCGCCGTCGCTATGTGTCAATCTTCGCGCGGGCTCGATCGTACGAAGCCGCGTTGCTTGAAGTGGCGCATCGAGTACGCTAGAACCTCGGTTCCCGCATGACGATTGCGATCGATCGCCCACTCGCCCGCCGCCTGATTGCGCTGGCGTGGCCCGTGGTCCTGGCGATGGTCTCGCAGACGCTCATCAACTGGGTCGATCATATCCTGATCGGCCGGCTGCCCTCGAACGAGTCGATCCCCGGACAAGCCGCGCTCGGCCCCGCGCTCAACCTGTTCTGGATGGTCGGCGGCGGCCTGGCCGCCATCAGCGTCGGCACCCAAGCGCTGACCGCGCGGCGCCTCGGCGAGCAGGACCATCACCGCGCCGGCCAGGTGCTGTTCAACTCGCTCAGCGTCGCCGCCGCGACCTCGGCGGTGGCGTCGATCTTCGGCTGGTTCGCCGCGCCGACGATGTTCCGCCTCATCCATCACGTGCCCGAAGAGGTGCGCCTCGGCATTCCCTACTTGAAGTGGCGCATGGCCGGCGTGTTCGCGATGGTCGTGACCATGTCCTACAAGAGCTGGTTCGACGGGCTCGGACGCACGCGCGTCTTCATGGGCATCGCGATCTCCATGAACGCGATCAACGCGCTCCTCAACGTTCTGCTCATCTTCGGCGTGTGGGGCTTTCCGCGGCTCGGCATGGAAGGCTCGGGCATCGCGTCGATGATCAGCTCGTACATCGGCCTGGCGATGCTGATCGCGTGGAGCCTCAACGATCGCTACCGCAAGACCTACGACTGCTATCACGTGAAGAACCTCTCGCGCTGGCAGCAGTGGGAGCTGATCAAGCTCTCGGCGCCGTCGGCGCTGGCGACGGCGTTCGTGATGTCGGGCTTCTCGCTCTTCTACAAGATCGTCGGCATCCTCGACGCGCGCGCCGGCCACGGCACCATCTACGCCGCGGCGACGCAGAACATCATTGTCATCCTGATGGCGTTCTTCGTCGGCTGCATGGCCTACGGCACGGCGACGGCGACGCTGGTCGGACAATCGATGGGCGCCAAGGAATACGATCTCGCCGAGCGCTACGGCTGGGAGGCCGTGAAGATCGGCGTCTACGTCACCATCGGCGTCGGCTTCTTCGTGATGCTCTTCCCCGACACCGTGCTGCACGGCTTCTGCAAGGACGAAGCGGTCGTCGCGGTCGCGCGGCCGATCCTGCGCATCTGCGGCGCGCTCTTGCCGTTCGTGCTCTCGGCGCTGGTGCTGACGCAGGCGCTGTTCGGCGCCGGCAACACCAAGTTCGTCATGTTCGTGGAGTTCGGCCTGCACTTCGGCTGCCTGGTGCCGCTCGCGTATCTGTGCGGCATCGTCCTCGGCTGGGGCGTACTCGGCGTGTGGATGGGCGCCTTCGCCTACATCCTGCTCCTGTGTAGCATCATGGGTTGGAAATTCGCCGAGGGCGGCTGGAAAGAGATTCGGATCTGACTAGAACGATCGCGTGGAACCCGCGCTCGGTGGTACCGACGAGCTGTGGATCCGGCAGGTCTGGTTCACTCGGCTGCGCTGGATCATTCCGCCCGCCGTGGTCGCGCTCGGACTTCTCGTCGAGGTGCTGCTCCGACGGCGCCTGTTCTCGACGGGCGTCGCGCTCGCGCTGACGGCGCTGCTGCTCGCGCTCAACGGCGTCTATCGCACGCTCCTTGCGCGCTGGGGCGCCGAGCCGGAAGCGCACGCGCGCGCGCTCAAGGCGCTGGCGCACCTGCAGGTGCTCGGCGATCTGCTGGTGGCGACGGCGGCGATCCACTTTTCCGGCGGCGCGGCGAGCCCGTTCTGGCCCTTTCTGACGCTGACGGTGATGGCGGCGGCGCTGTTCTTCGCGCGGCGCGCGTTCGTCGTGCTCTACGCGAGCGTCGCGGCGGTGATGTGCTGGATCGTCTGCGTCGCCGACGGCGGCGGCTGGGTGCCGGCGAACGCGCTGCACCTGGCGACGCTGCTCGCGATGGTCGCGCTCATCTGCGCGTTCTACGGCGAGCGCATGGCCGAGTCGCGCGCGCTGGCGCGCACCAAGGACGAGATCCTGTCGCGCGTGACCCACGAGCTGCGCACGCCCTTGTCGGCGCTGCGCGGCTTCGTGTACCTGGCGCAGAAGCGCGAAGGCGCCGGCCGCGGCGACGAGACGCCGTCGACGAAGCTGGGGCAGACGCTGCAGCGCATCGACGTGCAGGTCGATCGGCTCGCGCGCATGGTCAGCGATCTGTACGACGTCTCGGCGGTGCAAGCGGGCAAGCTCAAGCTCGAGCCGCGCGCGTGCGACCTCATCGCGGTGGTGCGCGAAGTGACGCTGCGCTTTCGCACGCTGCACGACAAGCTCGAGCTGCACTGGAGCGGCCCCGAGTCGATGTGGGGATTGTGGGACGCGGCGCGGCTCGATCAGCTGCTGACCAACCTCGTCGGCAACGCGGTCAAGTACGCCGGCGACACTTCGGTCGTCGAGGTGATCGTGACGCCGGCGTCGGGCGGCAGCGCGCACGTGCAGGTGCACGACGAGGGCCCGGGAATTCCCGCGGACAAGCTGGCGGTGATCTTCGAGCCGTTTCAGCGGATCGAGAATTCGGGGAACAAGAAGGGGCTCGGGCTCGGCTTGTCGATCGCGCGCGAGATCGCGCTTTTGCACGGCGGCGCCATCTGGGTCGACTCGCAGGTCGGGCGCGGCACGACGTTTCATGTGCGCCTGCCCACCGGCGGCATTCGCGCGCCTAGCTCGGCGCGAAATTGCAGATACAGAGCGGGTTAGAAGGTCGCGCGGAGTTGCAGGCCGGCGAGCGACGGGCCCAGCACCGGCGCGACCGCGACGTCGCGTTCGCGCGCGCGCGAGGCCTTGCGCGCGCCGATGATGTAGCTGACGGTGCCGGCGACCGCGAGCGCGGCGCCACCGACGAAGAGCGCGGTGGTCGCGTCCGAATATTGCTGCCCGCGGTTGCAGCTCTCGCGATACAGCGTCGTGTTGCCGAGCGACGCCGGCGGCGAGCAGGTCGGCATCGTGAAGAACTGCTGCTCGGCGGGCGTCAGCTGCTGCCCCGTCGGGCGCAGCGCCGTGAGGTATTGGTGCGAATCCGATTCGTAGTTGAGCTGCTCGCGCCAGGTGGCGAAGCCGGCCAGGATCGCCGCGGTGCTCGCGGCCCACGCGGCGATGCCGGCGATGCGCTCGCTGCGCCCGATCGGCGTCGGGTCGTGCGCGCCCGGCACCGGCGTCGGCTGCGCGGCGATCAGCTGGCCCGTCGGTGGCGGAGGCGGAATCTGCGCGCTGGCCACGCCGCCCATCAAGAAGACCATCCCGAAGATTGCCGCTCGCATGCTGCACCTCCTCCGGTCTTTTCGCAGCCTACACCCGCCGTCGCTGAGCCGTCGAGAAGCATCGCCCTCGCGTCGACGTATAATGAACAAATGGCCACCCTCCTCATCGTCGACGACGAGCCCAACATCCTGACGACGCTGCGCCGCGCGCTCGAGCTCGAGGGCTACGGCGTCGAGGTCGCCGGCTCGGGGCGCATCGCGCTGGAAAAAGCGCGCGCGCACGCCTTCGACGCCGTGCTGCTCGACGTGGCCATGCCGGAGATGAACGGGCTGGCCACGCTAAAGGCGCTGCGCGAGCTGCGGCCCGAGCTGCCGGTGATGATGATGTCGGGCAACGCCACGCTCGCCACCGCCGTCGAGGCGACCAAGCTCGGCGCCTGCGACTTTCTCGAGAAGCCGCTCACCACCGACAAGGTGCTCATCACCGTCTCCAACGCGCTCAAGCTGGCGCGCCTCGAGCGCGACGTCGAGGTCGACAAGGCCGAGCGGCGCAAGACCTTCGCGCGCTACCTCGTGGGCGCCTCGCCGCGCATGAAGCGCATCTTCGACACCATCGCCAAGGCGGCGCCGTCGACGGGGCGCGTGCTCATCACCGGCGAGCGCGGCACCGGCAAGGAGCTGATCGCGCGCGCCATGCACGAGAACTCCAAGCGCAAGGACGGGCCATTCGTGAAGCTCAACTGCGCCGCGATTCCGGGCGAGCTGATCGAGAGCGAATTGTTCGGCCACGAGAAGGGCGCGTTCACCGGCGCCACGCAGCAGCGGCGCGGCAAGTTCGAGCAGGCGCACGGCGGCACGCTGTTCCTCGACGAGATCGGCGACATGGACGTGGGCGCGCAGGCCAAGGTCCTGCGCGTCTTGCAGGAGAACGAGATCGAGCGCGTCGGCGGCAACGAGACCATCACCGTCGACGTGCGCGTCATCGCCGCCACCAACAAGGACTTGAAGGCGGAGATCGGCAAGGGGCGGTTTCGCGCCGACCTGTTCGATCGCCTGAACGTGGTGCCCATCGAGGTGCCGCCCTTGCGCGAGCACAAAGAGGACGTTCCGTCGCTGGTCGAGCATTTCCTCGTCGAGGCGTGCGCGGCCAACGGCAAGCGCAAGCTGTCGGTGGCGCCGACGGCGATGTCGCTGCTCATGCAGCACGACTGGCCGGGCAACGTGCGCGAGCTGCGCAATCACGTCGAGCGCATGGTGATCTTCTCGAGCGGCAATAGCCTCGGCGACGACGACGTGCAGGCGGCGTTGCCCGGCGTCAAGTCGGTGCGCGCGCGCTATCAGCGGGGCGCTTCGCTGAAGGATCTGGTGACCTCGGCCGAGCGCGAGATCGTGCTGGCGGCGCTCGAGGCCAATCAGCACCACATCGCCAACAGCGCGCGCGAGCTCGGGCTCGAGCGGTCGCACCTG
>DASXOU010000841.1:0-5081 GCA_036494045.1 Polyangia bacterium
GACGGCCGGGATCCGCGCCGCGCACGCCGCCGGGATGAAGGTGATCGGCGTGCGCGCGGGCAACTTCGCCGGGCAGCCGCAGGACGAGGCCGACGTGGTCGTCGAAACGCTCGTCGATGTCACGGATAAGCTCCTGGCATCACTCTTCGTTTAGACTTAGATCGGGTAAAGATGCTCGAGCAGTTTCCCAAGAGCGTGACGATCTACGAGGTCGGCCCGCGCGACGGCCTGCAGAACGAGGCGCGGCCGATCGCCACCGGCGACAAGATCGCCATGATCGACGCGCTGACGGCGACGGGCCTTCAGCGCATCGAGATCACGAGCTTCGTGAACCCGAAGTGGATCCCGCAGCTCGCCGACGCAGTCGACGTCGCGCGTGGCATCAAGCGTAAAGAGGGCGTCGTCTACTCGTGTCTGGTGCCCAACAAGACCGGGCTCGAAAAGGCGCTCGCCGCCAGCATGACGGAGGTCGCGGTCTTTTTGTCGGCGTCGGAGACGCACAACAAGAAGAACGTGAACAAGACGATCGCCGACACGCTCACCGCGTTCGAGGACGTGATCGGGCCGGCCAAGGAAGCCGGCGTGCGCGTGCGCGCGTACGTGTCGACGGTGTACGGCTGCCCGTACGAAGGCGCGGTCGATCCGAAGAAGGTGGTCGCGCTCGTCGAGGAGTTGCGGCGGCGCGGGGTCTATCAGATCTCGCTCGGCGACACGATCGGCGTGGCCACGCCGCTGCAGGTCAAGAGCGTGCTCGAGGACGTGCTCCGCGTGGCGCCGATCGAGGAGATCGCGGTGCACTTCCACGACACGCGCGGCACGGCGCTGGCGAACGTGCTCGTCGCCGTCGGCATGGGCGTGGCGACGGTCGATTCTGCCGTCGGTGGGCTGGGCGGCTGTCCGTATGCGCCGGGCGCGAGCGGGAATCTCGCGACCGAGGATGTCGTCTACATGCTGCACGGCATGGGCATCGCGACCGGGATCGATCTCGATGCGCTGGTGGCGTGCTCGTCGAAGCTCGCCGCGGTGGTCGGACACGAGATGCCGTCGAAGTACACCAAGGCCGCGCTCGGCGCGCGCGCCAAGGCCGCGACGCGCTCGACATCGGCCGCCTAGCTCCTATATTTTCCCGCCATGACTCATTACAGCGGCGGATGTCACTGCGGCAAGGTGCGGTACCAGGTCACGATGGACCTCGGCAAGGTCATGTCGTGCAACTGTTCGATGTGCGGCAAGAAGGGCTCGCTGCTCACGTTCGTGCCCGCCGATCAGTTCACGCTCGCCGCCGGCGAAGGCGAGATGACCAACTACCAGTTCAACAAGAAGGTCATCGACCACCTGTTCTGCTCGACGTGCGGCGTGACGTCGTTCGCGCGCGGCAAGAAGGACGGCAAGACGATGGTGGCGATCAACGCGCGCTGCCTCGACGGGGTCGATCCGGCGTCGCTCGACGTCATGCAGTTCGACGGCAAGAGCCGCTGAGCGCAGATTCGCGGAGCGCGGCGGGGCGACCTGAACTGTGCTTGATGCCGATCCGCGGGTGAGAATTTCCACGCTTCTTTTGCCATGACGGGCCGGGATCCTGAAGCCGGCGGTTCTCGACGGGGATTGCGCTACCAACCGATCGTGTGTCTCACGTACCGCTTCGGTTGTGGGCTTACCGACGGAGCTGGATCAAAGGTGCCCAATCAAGAACGGCGCGCTCAGTAGGTCGACGGGACGAAGAGATCTTTGGCGATGGGGCCGCGGTTGTAGTTCGGGTTGTGCACGCGCTCGGGCAGCGTCACCGGCTGATGCGGGAGCTCGCCCGCCGGGATCTGCGTCAGGAGATGATGGATGCAGTTGAGCCGCGCGCGCTTCTTGTCGACGGCCTCGACGATCCACCAGCGCGCCTCGGGGATGTGGGTGCGCTCGATCATCGCCTCTTTGGCCTTGGTGTAGTCTTCCCAGTGGCGGCGTGACTCGAGATCCATCGGGCTCAGCTTCCACTGCTTGAGCGGATCGTGGATGCGCGCGGCGAAGCGGAGGTACTGCTCTTCGTCGGTGATGGAGAACCAATATTTTACGAGGATGATTCCCGAGCGCACCAGCATCTTCTCGAACTCGGGGACGCTGCGGAAAAACTCCTCGTAGTCGGCGTCGCTGCAGAAGCCCATCACGCGCTCGACGCCGGCGCGGTTGTACCAGCTGCGATCGAAGAGCGTGATCTCGCCGGCGGCGGGGAGATGCGCGATGTAGCGCTGGAAGTACCATTGCGTGCGCTCGCGCTCGCTCGGCGCCGGCAGCGCGGCGACGCGGCAGACGCGCGGGTTCATCCGCTGCGTGATGCGCTTGATGACGCCGCCCTTGCCGGCGGCGTCGCGCCCTTCGAAGAGCACCACGACCTTGAGCTTCTGATGCACGACCCAGTCTTGCAGCTTGACCAGCTCGCCTTGCAGGCGGAAGAGCTCGCGGAAGTATCGGCTGCGCGGCAGCGATGGTGAATGCGAGGGCGCGTCGTCGAGCTCCATCTCGAGCTCTTCGTCGAGGCTGTCGAGCACCTCGGAGCGGATGCGCGCGTGCAGCTCGGGCAACGATTCGCGCTGCGTGCTCATGCGGCGATGCGTCCGCCGTTGCTGCCGGCCTGCGCGCGCTTGGCGGCGAGACGACGCAAGACGAGAACGGCGAGCACGGCGACGAGGACGCCGGCGACGGCGAGCGTGTGCACGACCAGGCTGTGCAGAACGATGTAGAGCCCGCCGGCGAAGGTGAGCGCGCCGAGCAGCACCGACGCCGGCAGCGTCAGCACCCATGCGAGGAGGAGGTTGCGCAACGTCTCGGTCTGCAGGCCCGAGCGGTTCGCCGCCATGGTGCCGGCGACGCCCGACGACAGCACGTGTGTCGTCGATACCGGCAGGTGGTACTGATCGGCGGCGATGATCGTGGCCATCGCGACCAACTCGGCCGAGGCGCCCTGTGCGTAGGTGAGGTGTGCCTTTCCGATCTTCTCGCCGACGGTGACGACGATGCGCTTCCAGCCGATCATGGTGCCGAGGCCGAGCGCGATGGCGACGGCGAACTTGACCCACGATGGGATGAACTGGGTGGCGCCGTTGAGGTGCGCGGTCAGGCCCTTGACGCCTTTGGCGCCGACGAGGACGGCGAGCTCCGACGGCGCGGTGATCCTCTTGTCCTTGACCAGCTTGGCGACCGCCGCCGAGACCATGTAGATGTCGGTGCGCAGCGCTTTGCGTTGATCGATGTTGAGCGACGAGAGGTCGCTCTTGCCGGCGAAGCTCGCGGCCAGGCGCGCATCAACGAGCGCGAGCGCGGCGAAGGTCTTGGCCGACGCCACGCCGCCGGTGGCGAGATAGGCCGACAGCTCGGTCGCGGCGTCGGCGGGCGCGAGCGTCGTGCCGTCGGCGTGCGCGGCGAGGATGGGCGCGGCGGCGGCGGCGCTGGCCGCGAGCGACGCCATGTCGTTGCCGTGCAGTTCCGGATTGATCGCGTAGGTGCCGGGCAGGATGCCGATGAGGATGAGCAGGATGAGGCCCATGCCCTTCTGGCCGTCGTTCGATCCGTGCGCGAAGCTGACGCCGGTGCAGGTGAGGACGAGAAGACCGCGCACCCAGCCGGGCGGCGGCGCGTCTTTGGTCGGCGCTTCGAACAGCTCCTTGCGCTTGGCGAGGAGCTTCTTGGCCAGGAGCAGCAGCAGCGCAGCGACGGTGAAGCCGACCAGCGGCGAGACCAGCAGCGAGCGGAAGACCTTGGTGACCTCGGCCCAATTGACGCCGGCGCCGAAGTGGCCGTGGCCGAGGAGCGCGTTGGCCAGGCCGACGCCCATGATCGAGCCGACCAGGGTGTGCGAGCTCGACGCGGGCAGGCCGAGATACCAGGTGCCGACGTTCCAGATGATGGCGGCGATGAGCAGCGCGAAGACCATCGCGAAGCCGGGGCCCGAGCCGATGTTGACGATGAGCTCGACGGGTAGGAGCGCGAGGACAGCGAAGGCCACGCCGCCGGACGAGGTGAGCACGCCGATGAGGTTCCAGATGCCGGACCAGACGACGGCGACCCAGGGGCGGAGGGTGTGCGTGTAGATGACGGTGGCGACGGCGTTGGCGGTGTCGTGGAAGCCGTTGACGAACTCGAAGCTGAGGGCGAAGAAGAGCGCGAGCCCGAGAAAGAGGAACGAGCCGGTGGAGAGTGTGTCGACGGCGAGGTGCATGGGGGGCCTCCGTGCAGGGGCGGAAGGTAGCCGGTGGGGAAGTGCGGGAGGGTTACGGGATTGCAAACGTGCGGTGAACTGGGGCGGGGATGGGGCGCGGCGACGCTAGAGCGCATCTGCTGCGCGCGGTGCGTGCGTTCGATCGGCGGTGGCGGATCGGGACGCTTCCTTTGCTGAGAGGGGGCGGCGTCCTGTGCAACGGCTTTGCTCGAGCCGTGCGGGCGATGACAGTGAAGGCACGCTCCTGGCCAGTGGTGGCAAGATCGTGAGGCCGGCGGTTCTCGACGGCGGTGCCTGCATCCACTGGTCGTGTGTCTCACGCACCGCTTCTGGGCGGATCTATTCCTGGGGATGCAATTTGGGGCTTGCAAGTGCGATTAGGATGTGGTAAAGATGCCCAATCAAGATGAAGCAGCGGCAATTCGCGTTTCGGAATTGGGGTGGGCGGCGCAACGGCGCCGGGCGGAAGCGCGTGGCGTTGCGCGGGCGCGTGGTGCATCGGACGCGGCCGGCGTTGAAGGCGCGGTTTCCGGTGCATGTGACGTGGCGGATGCGCGACGGAGTGTGGCTGAGGACGCGACGCTGCTTTGGGGCGCTGGCGCGGGCGTTTTGGGGCGGAGCCGATCGCTTCGGGTTTCGGCTGGTGCACTACTCGGTGCAGGGGAATCACGTGCACCTGTTGGTGGAGGCGGAGGACGAGCGGTCGTTGTCGCGCGGGATGAACGGGCTTGGAGTCAGGGTGGCGAAGCGGCTCAATCGGGTGATGCGGCGGAGCGGGAAGGTGCTCGACGATCGTTATCACGGGCACATCTTGCGGACGCCGACGGAGGTTCGGCGCGCGCGTCATTACGTGCTGCAGAACGCGGTCCGGTACATG
>DASXOU010000842.1:0-6259 GCA_036494045.1 Polyangia bacterium
CTCGTCGGAAACCTCGGGCGGCGCTTGTTTGCCGGTTTCGTGGTCGTGGAACTTGGGGCGGTGCGATTCGTTGGTGTCTTCGTCGATGCTGAATTGACCTGACGGGGGCCGGATCTTGTCGAAGCGCATTTCGGCGGGGAGCTCGCGGCCCTGTTGCTCGGCCTTGCGCTTGGCCTTCTGCAGATGCCGTACGTACGTGCCGTTTTCGATTTCGCGGAGAACGCGGTTCCAATAGGTGACGTAGATCTGCCACTTCTGGAGCATCGTGTTGAACTTGAAGCGCATGGCCGTGTTGCGGATGTACTGCTGCTGCAGCGTCAGCATCGTGCGCGTCACTTCTTTTCGCGCGACCTGCGGCTCAATTTTCTCGATGCCCATGAAGTACTGCTCGTAGAGAACCTTGAGGCGCTCGACCTTGTTCTCGAGCTCCTTGAGCACCTCGCCGATGTCCTGCCCCGTCGACTGCTGCTGCTCGGTTTGGGAGCGAGACGCCACGACTCGATTGTAACACGGCGCGCGCGGCACCGCGCATGCACACGCAGGCCTCATGGCCATTCGTCGGGTCGTTCGTCATGCCACTCTTGGTTTGGGGATCGCGTCGATCGTCACGCTCGTCGCTTGCAGCCCGCACAATCCGCCGCCGACGCCGTCGAGCCCGACGCACCCGACGACGATGCGCGAGCTGCGCGATCTGCCACGCTCGCCTGACATCTCGCACGAGGTCATGGGCTGGCTCGTGGTCAGCGACGGGCTCAGGCTCGCGCAACAGCTGTCACCGGATCAGCCGGACGCCGATCCGAAGCAGCTCGCCGCCGGCATCCTGGCGCAGCTCGGCGTCGCGTCCGATCTGGCGGCGACGATCGATCTGTCGCGGCCGCTGGCGATGGCGCTGTTGAACCCGGGCCTGCTCGCGACCGGATCGGTGCAGCCGTACGTGGCAATGATTCCGGTGCGCTCGCGCGCCGCCGTCGAGGGCGTGATGGTCGCGCACAACACGCCGATCACGCGCACGCCGTGGGGATTTCAGACGCCGACGGGGAAGGCCAAGATGAGCGTGGCGTTCGTGCCGGGCTACGCGGTGGTCGCGTGGCGCGAGGATCTGCTCGACGGCGCCGTCAAGCTCTTGCAGCCGCGGCTGGCGAAGAAGGCGGACGCGCCGGTGGTCGTGCACCTCGACTTCGCCAACGTGCATGAAGCGTTCGGGCCGCAGATCGAGACGATGCTGGCGAACGTGGCGCAGCTCGCCGGACAGGGCGGCAGCGCGGGCGATCCGCAAGTGGCGTACGCGCTGCGCGGCGTGCGCTCGCTCGCGCGCTACATGCGCTCGGTGAGCGACCTCGAGCTGCTCGCCGACATCGACTCGGGAGGCCTGACGCTGACGGTGCGCGCCGAGGGCGCGGACGAAGGCGCGTTCACCAACTACGTCAAGCAGCAGCGTCCCGGGCCGGCGTGGGGCGTGCAGTTTCTGCCGCGTGACAGCGTGCTCGCGTACGCGACGCACGACAGCCCGGCGGGGCGCGCGGCCGACATCGCGGCGTCGGTGGCGTACTTGAGCGACAGCGGCAAGGTCGCCGACGCGCCCGAGCGCGAGCGCGTGCGCAAGGCGTTCGAGCGCGCGGCGCTGTCGACGGACGGTGAGCTCGCGTATGCGGTGTGGCCGGGGCGCGCCGGCGGCGTCGGGCTCGGCGGCGCCTATCGCGTGAACAACGCGGTCGAGGCGCGCGCGGCGATCGGCGAGGTCTATCAGACGCTGGCGCCGCGGCTCGGCCCGATCGTGATGAACGCGCTCATGCTCGACGCCGAGACGTTGGCCAAGCACGTCAAAGTGGCGCGGCGGTCGGTGCGCATGGGCGGGAACGACGTCGACTTGATCGAAGTGTCGGTGGCGTGGCCCAAGAACGCCGACGCGGAGAAGCGGATGTTCGAGTCGCTGTTCGGCAAGAAGCTGACGCTGGCGACGGCGTTCGTGGGCGATCAGGCGCTGTTCGCCATCGGCGCCGATTATCCGGAGCGGCTCGGCGCGATGATCGCGACGGCGCGCGGCGAGCCGGCGGCGTCGCTCGGCGACGAGCCGGCGTTCGCCGAGGCGCTGCAGTACAAGGAGAAGAGCCGCGTGTCGCTGTCGTACCTGGAGACGGCGCGGATGGCGCGCTTCGCCGCGGGCCTGGTCACGCAGCAGGGGCAGCTCGGGATGGACGAGGAGCAGGCGGTGGAGCGGCTTCTGACGGCGGCGGGGCGTGGGGCGATCGTGTCGACGACGAACGCCGATGGGCGGCGCTTCGAAATGACGACGCACGTGCCGCATACGGCGATCGTGGGCGTGGCGTCGCTCAACGGCGCGCTGTGGCGGATCGCGCTGTCGCCTCTGGTGAACCCGCCGATGATGCCGCCGCTGCCGGTGCCGCCGCCGCATGTGACGCCGACGGTGAATCGCGCGACCGAGGGTTCGTTGTAAGCTCGCCGGATCGACGCGAACGTTCAACACGGGCTGAAGCCGCACTACGAGGCGCTGCGCAAGATTCGAACGCGCAAGGCGCTCTTGCGTTCGCAATTGTGGAAGCAGATCGGCGCGGAAGTGGAGCGGACCTGCGCTGCCGTCGAGGTGCGCGAGCATGCGGCGGCGCGGGCGCTCGATGGGCGCGTGCGGGTGGCTGCGTGGAACGTGCAGCGCGGGCGGCGGTTCGACGAGCTCTTGCGCGCGCTGAAAGCGGAGCCGGCGCTGGCGGCGGCCGACGTGCTCTTGTTGTCGGAGGTCGATTGCGGGATGGCGCGCTCGGGCAATCGGCACGTGGCGCGCGCGCTCGCCGAGGCGCTCGGGATGTCGTACGCGTTCGGCGTGTCGTACCTGGTGCTCGAGGACGATTGGGGCGAGAGCGTCGACGGCGTAGCCAACGAGCTGGCGCTGGCGGGGACGGCGATTCTGGCGCGCGCGCCCATCGAGGCCGTCGAGAACGTGGATGTGCCCGAGCTGCGCGACAAGTTCTCGTCGTCGGAAAAGAGGCTCGGCAAGAAGCGGGCGCTGGTGTGCCGGCTCGGCGGGCGCGCGCCGCTGACGGTGGCGGCGTGTCATCTCGATTCGAACGCGTCGCCGGCAGGGCGGGCGCGGCAGCTCGCGGCGATCGTGGCGGCGGGCGAGCGCGTGGCGGGTGGCGGCGCGCTCGTCGTCGGCGGCGATCTGAACACGACCACATATGATCTGGCGGGGCCGTTGTCGCTGGCGAAGAACCTGTTGCACAAGCTCGTGGTCACGGGCTTCGACGAGACCATCCGGCAGTACATGACGCCGGAGCGGCGCTACGAGCGGCCGGTGTTCGAGGTGCTGGCGGCGCATGGGCTGGCGATCGACGGGTTCAATGATCGCGCGAGCGGCACCTTGCACTTCGACATCAACGACGAGTACGCGCTGCAAAAGACGCGGCGTCTCGTCGGTGGACCGCTGACGCGCCTGCTCGTGCGCAAGCTTCAGCCGTGGAATGGGCGCGTGCCGGCGCGGCTCGATTGGCTCGCTGGGCGCGGCGTGACGCCGGTCGCCGCGACGACGATCGATCCGCGGCCGCTGGCGTCCGATCACGCGGCCATCGTGGTAGACCTTTCGCTGCAATGACGCTGCTGTGGTTCGCGCTGCTCATCGGCGTGCTCATCACCGTGCACGAGCTCGGGCACTTCGTGATGGCGCGGCTGTTCGGTGTGCGCGTCGACAAGCTGGCGATCGGGTTCGGGCGGCCGCTGGTGCGCTGGACGCGGCGCGGCACCGAGTACGCGATCGGGACGATTCCGCTCGGCGGCTACGTGCGGCTGTGCGGCGAGGAGGCGGGCGCGCGCGTCGATGCCGACGAGGAGCCGTTCGCGTTTTCGCTGCGGCCGGCGTGGCAGCGGCTCGCCATCATCTGCGGCGGGCCGATGGCCAACGTTGCGTTCGCCGCGTTCATCTTCATGCAGCTCGCCGGCGCCGAGGTGGGCGCGACGACGGCGACCATCGGCAGCGTCTTCGCCGGGCAGCCGGCGGGCGACGCCGACTTTCGCCCCGGCGATCGCGTCGTCGCGGTCGACGGCGAGGACGTAGGCACGTGGGACGACTTCAACTCGCGGATCACGGCGGCGCCGGGGCGCGAGGTGCGCATCACCATCGAGCGCGGCACGGCGAAGAACGAGTCGGCGCGCACGCTCACCAAGATCGTGACGCCGCGCGTGCACATGCGGACCGATCCGTTCGGCGGCCGCGAGCGCGTCGGGCTCGTCGGCGTGGCGCCCTATTTCAAGCTGCCGCAGATCGGGGTCCTCGGTGAGGACTCTCCGGCGTACAAGGCGGGGTTGCGCACGTTCGACATCGTGACGGCGATTCACGGGCGGCCGGCGGCGATCTCGAGCGAGCTCGATCCGCTGGTGCATCCGCGCGGCTCGGGAATGCTCGTGATCACGTATCTGCGGCCCGTCGACGAGGCGCTCGGGTTCGTGTCGCTGTCGCTGCTCTCGCCGCGCACGGCGCAGGTGGTGCCGGTGAACGTCGCGCCGGCGGGCAAGGCGCCGCGCTACGACGCGGGCGTGCGCCCGGCCGACGCGTTCGTGCACGCCGTCGAGCCGGGAACGCCGGCGGCGGCGATCGGGCTCGGACGCGGCGACATGGTGACGCAGCTCGACGGCGCGCCGGTGACCTCGTGGGAGCTGCTCACGCAGGCGCTCGACGAGCATCCGCTCGACGAGCACACCGTCGCGTGGCACGGGATCGACGGGATCGATCGGCACGCGTCGTTCCGGCTCGATCGGCGGCAGCGGCTCGACGAGTACAAGGCGGAGTCGACGTATTACCTGTTCGGCGCCGAAGGCGCGCGCGCGATCGTGCCGGTGCCGACGCTGCCGCGCGAGCGCAACCTGTTCGCGGCGGCGGGCGCGGGGATCGCGCGCGCGGCGTCGGTGACGGGGACGCTGGTGCGCGTGCTCGGGCTGACGCTCATCGGAAGGCTGCCGTCGACGTCGATCGGCGGGCCCATCCTCGTGTACGAGGTCGCGGGCGTGGCGGCGCAGCATGGGTTCGATCATTTCCTCGCGGTGGCGGCGCTGATCTCACTCAACCTCGGGCTCCTGAATTTGCTGCCGGTGCCGCTGCTCGACGGCGGGCAGGCGTCGATCGTGCTCATCGAGGCGGTGCGGCGGCGGCCGGTGTCGGCGCGCGCGCGCGAGCGGGCGACCTTCATCGGGCTGGCGCTGCGCAACGATTTGGCGCGCCATCTGTCGGGGCTGTGGCGAGGATCGGCCTCGGCGTCGACACCGCGACCTGGCAGGCGGGCGTGGCGCTGTGGCGTGACGGGCGCGCGCTCGCCGAGCGGCGGCGCATGGTGACGACGCACTCGGATGCGCTGCTCGTGATGATCGACGAAGCGTTCGCCGAGGCCAAGCTGGCGCCGCGAGACGTCGACGCGTTCGCGTGTGGCGCCGGGCCGGGATCGTTCACCGGCTTGCGCATCGGGTTGGCGACGGTGAAGGGGCTGTGCTTCGCGCTCGACAAGCCGATCGTGATGATCTCGTCGCTGGCGGCGCTGGCGGCGCGCGCGCCCGACGGCAAGACGCTGGCCACGCTCGACGCGCTCAAGGGCGAGGTCTACGCCGGCGTGTTCGACGTCGCGGGCGGCGTGGCTACGTTGGATCCCGCATTTGCGCCGGATCCAAGGGCCGGCGAGCGCGTGCTCGCGCCGGGAAAATTGTTACCGCTGCTCGGTGGCGTCACCCAGGTCGTCGGCTCGGGCGCGCTCAAGTATCGCGAGCTCGTCGTCGCCGGCGCCCGCCTCCTCGACGAGGATGCGGGCCCTCGCCCTAGCGACGTCGCGCGGCTGGCGGCGGCTCGCGTCGCGCGCGGCGACTTCGATGATCTTGCGAGCGCCGCGCCGGCGTACATCCGGCCGTCCGAAGCGGAGCTAGTCAAGGCCGAGCGCTCGCGTTAGACTGGTGGGGTACGGGGGTGGCTTGAACCGATGATCAAACCGGCACGCAGCAACCGTCTCGAAGCACTCCGCAGCGAACACCACAAACTGGAAATGCGACTCGCCGAGCTCGAGCGACATCTCTCGCTCAGCCCCGACGAGCAGCGCGAGCGCGCGGAGATCAAAAAAGCGAAGCTGCAGCTCAAAGACACGATGCTGCATCTGTCGCGCGACAATTGACGTGACGTGAAGCTCTCCGACGCCGAGATCGAGAAGCTGCGGCAGAGCGGCATCCGGCTCGACGGCGAGGGACGCTTCTGGCACGAAGGCGCCGAGGTCACGCA
>DASXOU010000843.1:0-7348 GCA_036494045.1 Polyangia bacterium
CAACGAGCCTACGCCACCACCGAGCCCTCGGTTCGCCCCGACGAGCCGCGCATCCTCTTCGGCGATTCGACGCCGTTCCCCTTCGGCCTCGAGTTTCTCGGCGCGCTGCGCGCCGTCGTCGACTGCTGCGCGACGATGCTCGCTTCACAACACTCGATCGATCAAGCCGTCAAACGCTCCGCGCAGGTCGAAGAGGGCTTGCGCGGCGAGCGCTGGCGTCTCGAGTCGCTCCTCGAAGCCGTGCGCAAGGCGGCGGCCCCGTTCGCCAGCAGCACGCCCAACATGACCTCGAGCGCCGCCGACGTCATGGCGGCGACGCGCGCCATCGTCGAGCGCGAGCGCGCCACCGTCGAGCGGCGCTGGTCGGGCGAGCTGCAGCAGGCGCAGCGCATCGTCGACGACTCGTGCAGCGCCGCCTACCAGGCGCTCGAGGCGCTGCTCCTACGCAACACGCCGCCGCAATCGAGCGTCGGCTGGCGTCTCGCCGCCGACGCCGACGGCTACGAAGCGCTGGTGCGCCTATCGACACAGTTCGGGCTCGAGGCGCAGTTCGGCGTCGCGCTCCCCGTCGAGCACGCGTGGAGCCGGCTGCGCCGCGCCGCCGATCTCGCGCCCGGTCTCGCGCTGGCCGTGCCGAAGCCGCTGCGCCTCGACAAATTGTTCGTCTCCGAAGCCATCGTCGACGCCGCCCACGTGACGTTGTGGCTGCGCAAGAGCGCGCGCACCGGCGCCGGCGTGCGCATCACTGTCGCCAGCGAGACCGAAGACGCCGAGGTCCAGCTCCTCGACGAGCTCGGCCAACCGTCGGGCGACGTCTTCGAGCTCGACGGCGACGAGCGCGCCGCGCCCTTCCGGCTCGCCTCCGCGCTCGTCGACTCGACGTTCGATCTGGCGCTGCGCCGCCAGCTCATGACCGGCGCCGCGCTCTCGGGCTCGACGCTGCGCGGCCGCTTCGAGCCGCGCGACGTGTGCGCGCGCCTGATCGCCGCCTACGCGCCGATCGTCTCCGAGATCGCGCGCCGCTCGTGCGCGCCCGGCGAGCTGATGCTGCGCCGCGATCTCGGCGGCGGCCGTCGCGAAGCCGTGTTCATCACGCGCGGCGAGCTGCGCGCCCGCTTGACCCGCCTGCCGCCGACGCTGCGCGCGCTCTTCGATCCCTTCGAGCTGTAGTATAATCGCCCGATGCATACCCTACGCTTAAGCGTCCTGTGCGCTGCTGCGGCCGCGTTTATCGGCTGCGGCGGCGGCTCCGGCGGCCCCGCCGACATGGCCACGCTCGGGCCCGACATGACGCCGCTGCCGCTGTGCATGGGCGACGACTGCACGACGTCGTCGAGCATCAAGCACGTCGTCATCGTCGTGCAGGAGAACCACACGTTCGACAATTACTTCGGAACCTACTGCACGGGCGGCATGAACCCGACGTGCAACACCGGCCCGGGCTGCTGCGAAGCCGCGCCGCCGACGGAGCCGCGCGGCGCGATGCCGCAGGATCTCACCGACGACAATAACTCGGGCGAATTCATGGACCGAAACCACTTTCACGACTGCGAGGTCGAAGAGATCGACGGCGGCAAGATGGACAACTACGTCACCGATCCCGCCACCATGGGCACCGTCGACGGCAATCCATGCTCGCAGGCGGACAACTTCGCGATGGTCCTCGCCGGCAACACCGTCGTCGACGATTATCGCGCCATGGCCGCCGGCGGCGCACTCGCCGATCGCTACTTCCAGCCCTACGCCGGTCAGAGCTCGGCCAACGACATGTATCTCGCGCGCGCGCAGTTCGTGTTCCTCGACAACACCGTCGTCCCCGACGCGCTCGGCCACGTTTGCGGCGCGCCCGCGGGCACGATGACGACGGTGATGAACTACAGCGACCCGACGATCGCCAACCTGCTCGTGCAGCACGGCGTCGCCTGGTCGTGGTACGCGGGCGGCTACAAGACGATGAAGGACACCAACCCGACGACGGCCGCGCAATGTCCGCCGGCGCCGGCTGACTGCATGTGGGGCGCGGCGTCGTTCCCGTGCGACTTCGATCCGACCGACGTGCCCTTCGAATATTACCCGTCGACGCAGGACAAGGACGGCGAGATGAGGGACTTCGACACCGAGTTCGTCGCCGACTTGAACGCCGGCACGCTGCCGCCGGTCGCGTTCGTCAAGCCGATCGGCTACAAGACCGAGCACCCGGGCGAGTTCATCACCATCTCGGCCGGCGATGCGTTCGTCAAAGGCGTGGCCGACGCGATCGCGGCCTCACCGGAGGCGTCGTCGACACTGCTTTTGGTCACGTGGGACGAGGGCGGCGGCTTCTTCGATCACGTCTCGCCGCCGGCGACGTCGACGGTGGACAATCAGCCCTACGGCACGCGCGTGCCGCTCATCGCCGTCGGGCCGTTCACCAAAGTCAACTACGTCTCGCACGTGCAGATGGAGCACTCGTCGATCGTGAAGTTCATCGAGTGGAACTGGCTCGGCGGCACCACCGGCCAGCTCATGGGGCGCGACGCCACCGTCAACAACATCGGCGATCTGCTCGACGCCACGAAGACCGGCACCGCCGTCCCGGCGAACTAGACAGCTACGGAATCGACGTGTCGGTCTGCGCCGCGGGGCTGACGTTGGCCGCGGTGATCGTCGCCGCGCCGCGGCTGCGCACGACGATGCGGCCGGCGCCGCCGCCGCCGCCGCCGCCGTTGGCGATCATGTTGCCCGCCGCCGCGCCGAAGTTGCCGTCGCCGGTCGCGGACATGAGCGCGTAGCCTCCGCCGCCGACGCCGCCGTAGGTGCCGCCCGACGTGCCGCCGGACGCGCCCGTCGTCGAGCTGCGCGTCGCGCCGTTGCCCGCGCCGCCGGCAGTGCCGGTGCCCGAGCCGCCGCCGCCGCCGGAGCCGCCGTTGGCCCACAGCCCGCCGTTCACGGTCACCGACGGTGACTCGAGGAAGATCGCGCCGCCCGAGCCGCCGCCGGCGCCCGAGCCCTGGTCATAGAAGCCGGTGCCTTTGCAGCCGGCGCCGCCGCCACCGCCGCCGACGTCGATGAGCCCGGCCATGGCGACGGTGATGGCGCTACCCGCCGAGAGCTGGATCGAGCCGCCGCCGGCGCCGCCCGCCTGGCCGGTGCACATTTCGCTCGATCCGTTGCCGCCGCCCGAGCCGGCCGGCACCGACGTCGCGAGCAACGTGTCGCCGTAGCCGCTGCACTTTCCCGGCGCCGCAGCGGTGTTGCCTGCGATGCTGCCGGAGCCGCCGTTGCCGCCGACGGTGCCGTAGCAGCCGCCCGAGCCGCCCGAGTCGGCGGCGTTCATTCCCGTGCCTGCTTCGGTGCCTGGTTTGCCGGCGCCGGTTCCCGCCATCGAGCCGGCGCCGCCCGGGCCGGGCGTGGTCGCCGTCGCGGAGCCGTCGACGGTGCCGCTGACGGTGATGGTCGTGCCCGCGACGACGACCAGCGGCGCGTTGCCGCTGACGGTGACGCTGCCGTTGAAGACGACGCTCCTGGCCGCGAGCACGACCACTGCGAGCCCGCTTTCGCTCTCGCTGCCGAACGAGCAGCCGGCCGGCGGATCGACGCCGTCGACCTTCTTGTTGGTCGTGTCGATGCTCGTGGCGACGGTGAGATCGCACGTGCCGTCGGTGAGATAGTGCTGCGGCACGTGCGACAGCATCAGGCTCGGATGCATCAGGTCGGGACCGACGGCCATGTCGATCGCCGGCATCGCCATGTCGATCACCGTCGAGCCGGCGAGATCGTCCCCGCCCAAGGACAAGTCGTCACCGCCCATGACGATGGTGCCGAGATCGTCGCCGCCGCCGCCCGTCGTGTCGACACGATTGACCTTGAAGACGCAGCTGCTGGACAGGATCGCCAGCGCGACAACAAACCGCATGGCTCAATCTTATCATGTATCGTGCACGCCATGAACCGCGCGCGCGCGTGGCGGCTCGGAGTGCTCGCCGGTGTGCTGGTGGCGCTCCTGGTGGTTCGCTATGCTACCAGCTTCGGCGCCTCGCTCTCGATGACGCGCGTGCGCGATCTGGTGCAGCATGCCGGCGCGCTCGGCGTGGCAATCTTCTTCGTCGCCTTCGCCGTTGGCGAGCTTTTGCACGTGCCCGGCCTCGTGTTCGTGGCCGCGGCCGTCATGACCTGGGGTCGCGTCGCGGGTGGGACAACCGCGTATGCGGCCGCGATCGGCTCGGTGGCGCTCTCGTTCGTCGTGGTGCGCGCGATCGGCGGACAGCCGCTCGCCGAGCTGCGCTGGCGCTGGCTGCAGCGGATCCTGGCGCGGCTCGACCAGCGTCCGATCGTCACGGTGGCGCTGTTGCGCGTGCTGCTCTGGCTGGCGCCGGCGCTCAACTACGCGCTGGCGCTCTCGCGCGTGCGCTTCGTCGACTATCTCGTAGGCTCGGCGCTCGGGCTGATTCCGCCAATCGTCGCGATGACGTTGTTCCTCGACTACCTGATGCGCTGAGCGCGCTCCCCAGCCGCGCGTCGAGAGGGCCGCAGCCAGCGACGGCGTTGCGCGGGTTTGGCGACGGCCCGCCGCTTGCTGTGTGACGCCGGCATGCTGAGGGGAATCGTTTTCTCGACGGTGCTCGCGCTCGCCGCGGGCTGTTCGGTGACTGCGTACCAACCAACGCAGCAGGGTCAGACGGCGGGCTCGGGCCCGGGCGCGACGACGACGCCGACGCAAACACCGACGCCGACGCCGAGTCCGACGCCGACTGCGCCGGCCGACATGGCCACGGCGCCGACGCCGCGCGACCTGGCGACGTCGACGCCCGACCTGGCGACCTCGTCGCCGAGCTGCACGATGCTGAGCAACTGCTGCGCCGATCTGCAGGACCCGAACGATCAGCAGATGTGCATGAACGCGGTACAGAACCTGAACGACGGCGTCTGCATGGCCATCCTGCAACAGCTGCAGGACAACGGCCTCTGCATGTAGCGCGCTACTCGACGACGATGCGCGCGACGTCGATCGGATCGGTCACGCCCTTGAGCGTGGCGCGATAGCGCTCCTTGATCGCGCCGGCGTCGAGCTTGCCCGATTGGACCGCGAGCTCGGCGAGCGTCTCCTCGATCACGAGCTCGCCCGACGACGCCTGCGCCTGCAGCCGCGCGGCGATGTTGACGGTCTGGCCGAAGTAGTCGAGCACGCCGTTGGCGTTGACGAGGAAGCTCGGTCCGCGGAAAAGCCCGAGCTTCAAGTGCGTGCGCTCGCCGTTGGGCGCCTCGCGGCGGAACTTCTCGAACGCGTGCAGCATGTCGATCGACGCGGCAACGGCGGCGAGATCGTCGGCGAACGCGGCCATGACGGCGTCACCGATGGTCTTGACCAGCGCGCCGCCGTGACGCTCGACGATGCCGAGCACGATGTCGAAGTGATCGTGCACCAGGCGCAGCGCGGCGGCGTCGCCGATGTCGGCGTAGAGCTGCGTCGACGCCGTCAGATCGCTGAAGAACAGCGTCACCGTCGAGATCTTGAGCGCCAGATCGGGACGCAACACCTCCGCCGAGAAGTCGCGGCGGAAGCCGGGCAACAGGCTGACCTCGCGCGCGGTCGCCGCCTGCGACTCGCGCAGCACGCGCTCGAGCTTGACGTGGCGCTCGTCGGCGTGCGCGTTGTCGACGGTGATGCTGCCGCCGGCGCCGACGTGCTGGGTGTCGTGCTCGTCCGAGCGCACGCGCACGGCGTGGGCGCTGGTGCCGTTGGGCGTCACCTCGAGCGGGATCGCCTCGCCGCCGCGCACGAACAGGCGATAGCGCCCGGGCTCGCGCGGCGCGATCAGCGTGGCGTGGCCGCCCGCGGGCAGGAGCGCCTGTTGCAGTACGTGCGGCGTGCGCGCCGGGCCGCCGACGCAATATTGGCCGACGTCGATCTTGCGCACCGCCGTCGTCGGCGCGAAGGTCGCTTCCAGCGCCTCGTCGACGTCGAGGCCGAACGCGATCTCGCACAAGTGGCACTGCGCGTGCTCCTTGACCGCGGCGAGCGTGTTGACCACCTCGGTGCCGACGCGGCAGCTCGGGCAGATGACCTCCCAGCGCAGCTCGAGCAGGCCCGCGCGCACGCCCTGCAAGCAGGTGGCGAGGAGCACGCGGCGATCGACGCCCCAGTCGTCGGCGAGCGCGTAGGGGCGGATGCGCGCCAGATCTTCGTCGCGCGCCATGCGGATCCAGTCGCACAATTTGTCGACGAGCTCGGGCGAGGTCGCCTTTTCGCGCAGCGCGTTTTGCGCGCGCTGCAGGCCGATGGCGGCCTCGGGCGGCTTGTCCGCCGCCGGCGGCAACGGCGCGCGCCGCGCCAGCGCCTCGTCGACGGCGCGCACGCTCAAGACCAACGCGTCGGCGGCGCGGCGCGTGCCGAAGCGGACCATCCAGGCCAGCCACGCGATCTTGGGCACGAGCGCCAGGCGAATGCCGACGCGCGCGCCGCCGTCCTCGCGCACGGCGAAGGTGAGCTGCGTGTCGACGCTGTCGACAGGCCCGGCCTTGAAGCGGCGAAAGACGCGGAAGCGCTGCTGGTGCTCCCACTCGAACGGCCACTCTTCCCACTCGACGGAGAAGCCGCCCGCCTTGGTCTTGATGCGATAGCGCGCGCCGTCGCTGGCCGAGATCTCCGCGATCTGTCGCGGCGCCTCGCCGGTGAGCCGATTGAGATACGAAGTGTCGGTGAGGATCCGCCATAGATCGGCGACACTCGACTTGCAGTCGACTTGACGCTCGACGACGACGGCCGCGGCCACGGCGAAATCGTACTATCCGCGGGCGTGGCGAGCAATCGTCGTCAAGATCTTGTAGCCGGCGCCGACGACGCCTTTGAGGGTGCCCGAGATCTTGCTGCGGCCGCCGCGGCGACGGCGCCAGCTCGCCGGCACCTCGACGGTGACAAGGCCGCGGCGGATCGCTTTGACCTGCATCTCCGCGGTCCAGCCCCAGTCGAGATCGCGCATCTCGAGGCGATCGAGGGCATCGAGCCGAATCGCGCGAAACGGGCCCAGATCGGTGGCGACGTGGCCGTAGAGCGCGCGGATGAGCCGCGTGGCGACGAAGTTGCCGCTGCGCGCCTGCGGCGAGAGCGCCCCGCGTTCCACATGCGCGCCGGCGATCGTACGCGAGCCGATGACGAAGTCGGCCTCGCCGCGCGCGATCGGCGCGACCAGCCGCGCCAGCTCGGCCGGATCGTCGCTGCCGTCGGCGTCGAGGAAGACGATGACGTCGGGCGGCGGCGCGTGCGCGCGGCAGGCGGCGATGCCGCGCAGGCAGGCGGCGCCGTAGCCGCGATGCGCTTCGAAGACGACCTCGGCGCCGGCGGCGAGCGCGCGCTCGACGGTGCGATCGT
>DASXOU010000844.1:0-2884 GCA_036494045.1 Polyangia bacterium
CGTCGAGCAGCAGGCGGTGATGCTGGTGAACCAATCGGCGGGCGAGGCGCCGGCGCTGGCCGCGCGCATGATCCACGCGGTGGTCGCCACGCGCGGCTTCGCCACCCATCGCGCCGGCGACCTCGGTCGCGTCGTCGCCGCCATCGCGCGCGCCGAGCGGCTCATTCACCAGGATCGCGCCGCCGCCGCGCGCGCCGTCATCGCCGCCCTGCCCGACCGTCCGGCGCGACTCGTCGAGCGCATCGTCACGATCTATCAACCGGCCGTCCCCGAGCGCCCCGACGTCAGCGCCGACGGCCTGCGCACGGCGCTCGCGCTCTTTCCCGCGTCGAAGCGCGCACCCGATCTCGCCGCCGCCGATCTCGCGACCTTCGTCGACGACCGCTTTGCCCGCGCCGCCCGCCGTTGAGCCTCGGTAGTAATACGGATGGGCAGCGCGCCGCTTCTCGTCGATCATGAAGACGTGCGAGCGATCTTCGTGGCTCTCGCGTTGCTCGCGATCGGTTGTGGCGGCGATCTGCCGCCCGAAGGCGCGTCCGATCTGGCCAACGGCGACGCGCTCGCCGCCGACATGTCCCTTCTGCCCTTTGGCTCCCCCTGCATGACCAACGCGCAGTGCGCGAGCAACCTCTGCTTCGTCGGCGGCAACCAGACGTTCTGCTCGCTGCCCTGCACCATCGCGACGCAGACGCAGGATTGCCCGGTGCCGCCGACGAGCGGCACCTGCAACATGAAGGGCTACTGCAAGCCGTAGCTCTCGCGCTACATGCCGGGGAACATGCACTCGTTCATGCCGTTGCACATGCCGTTGCCGGGCGACGTGCACTGCGGCGCCGCCTGCCCGCTCGTGCAATGCTCGGTGCACAGCATCTCGGCGCCCATCTTGTAGGTGCCGCAGAAGTTCGACGCGCACTCCGCGTCCGCCGTGCACGCCGCCGCCAGCGGCTCGAGCCCACCGTCGCCGACGGTGCCCGTCGCCAGATCGTGAACCGTCGCGGTCGCCAGGTCGTGCGCCGTCGCGGTCATGTCCACGCCCGCGCCGCTCGAGGTGTCGTCGCCACAGCCGGCGAACCCGACCGCGAACGAGATCGCGAACACCGAGAGAACCAATCGAATCGCCGTTTTCATGTGAGCCCTCTCTTTGAGTGATTCGTCATTGCCACGTGCCCTCGACCATCGCGGTCACCGTCGTCGGCAGCGCCTGCAGCCCAGGCAGCAGCAGGTACGTCTGGTCGAACAGGTTGTCGACGTGCACCGACGCGCGCATCCAATTGGTGACGCGCCCCCAGACGTAGAGATCGGTCACGTCGAAGCGCGGCAGGATCGCGTTCTGCACGAGGCGCTCCGACACCCAGCGAAAGCGCAGCACCGCGCCGATGCGCCGCCGCCACGTCGACGACAAATAGGCATCGACGCGGTGATTGGGAAAATTGGGAATCGCGTTGAACAAGAGCGACGGATCGGGCGAGTACGCGTCCTCGAAGATGTACGTGAGGCCTCCGCCGATGATGCGATCGCGCGCCACGTCGAACCCGGTCTCGATCCCGCGCACGTTGATGGTGTCGAGGTTCTCGTTCTGCCCGGTCGTGCCGAGGCGGATGAGCCCGTCGATGCGGCGCAGATAACCGGACAGGCGCGCCTCGAAGATCGGATGTGGATGCACGCGCAGCTGCAGCTCGCCGTGCCACGTCTGCTCGGGCGTGAGCCGGGGATTGCCGACGGTGTTGGCGCAGATCCCGTTGGTCGTCGGTCCCGGGTTGGTCGCGTTGCACGTCGGATCGTAGAGCTCGCGCAAGGTCGGCAGGCGCCCCTTGCGCGCGCCGATGAGGAAGATGCCGACCGTCTTGTGCGGCTGCGCGCCGACGACGACCTTGGCTTCGGGCCAGGCGCCGCTCGCATTCGAGAAAGGCACCAGGCCGCCGATCGCCGCCTCGGCGCTGAGCCAGCGCCAGCGCACGCGGCCGCCGACGGCGAGCTCGCCGTAGCTCGGAAACTCCCAGCGCCCGAGCGCGTTGGTCTGACGAATCTGCATGCCTTCGGAGTCGACCGACAGCCGCGCCGATACCGTGCCGTGAAGGCCGCGCACGCGCCACGGCCGATCGACGTGCACCGCCTCGCCGATGCGCCACGACAAGAGATCCTGATGGCTCGTTTTGTCGCTGAGCGTGTAGTCCGTGTAGAAGTCGGTCGCGCGCGAGAGCAGCTCGCCGTAGGCGCCGATGGCGATGCGAAAGCCGTGCGTGTCGAACTCGCCGCCGACGACGAGGCGAGTCGCGTCCTCCGACGTGATGTCCTGCAGCGCGTTCGACGTGTTGTCCGACGGCGGAATGAAGAACGCGCGATGCCCGTACCACGCATCCGCGGTGAAGCGCCCGCGCTCGCTCTCGTACTCGAGCCGAAGGCCGGTGGCGACCTGGAGCTCGCGATCGCCGAACTTGCCGGTCACGCCTGTCGTCGAGACCACCGGGTACGTCGGATCGTCGTAGCGCGCCGACGCCGAGGCGCGGATGCCGAGCCCGTGCGGGATCGACGTGCGCCCGGTGACGGCGGCCTCGCCGCCCGGCGTCGACGCGCCGACGAGCTGGCCGTTGACCATGCGGCTGCCGATCGCGCGCAGCGTGAACACCTCGACGATACCGCCGTCGCCGCCCGGCCCTTCGAGCGGCGAGGCCGGCGCCAGCTGCACTCGGATCTCGACGATGTCGGTGATGGGAATGGCGCTGACGTCGAAGATGCCGAAGTACGGCTCGTCGACGGGCACGCCGTCGATGAGCACGAGCACCGAGAACTGTTTGGCGCCGCGCACGTCGATGCGCATGCCCATGCCGCCCTGACGCACCTGCAGCTCGGGGATGAGGTTGAGCGCGTCGGCCAGCGTCTGCGC
>DASXOU010000845.1:0-6046 GCA_036494045.1 Polyangia bacterium
CTTCGGCGCGCGCAAGCTGCGCGCCGCGCCACTCCTCGTCGTCCTCGTCGTCGGCGCGCTCGTCCCCGCGCTGCAGCTGCGCCTGGCGCCCGACGCCTTCAACCCGCGCTTCGGCGTCGGCCCCGACGACGGCGCCGTGCCCGTCGAGACGCTGGCGACGCTGCGCGCGCTGCCCGACGGCCGCGTCATGAACGACTGCACGGTCGGCGGCTGGCTCATCTGGCAGCGCATCCCTGTCTACTGCGACGGCCGCACCGTGGCGCTCTATCGCGAAGCCGACGTCGAGCGGCTGTTCGTGCCGCTCTACTCCGACGCCGCCACCATCGACGGCGTCGCCGATCGCTTCGACATCCACTACGCGCTGGCGCGCTACGACAGCGACTTTCAGAACACGCTCATGCGCGCGCCGTCGTGGCTGCCGGTCGCCTTCGATCGCGAGCACGCGCTCTTCGTGCGCCGCCGCTTCGCCGACGCGCTGCCGCCCGCGCACGTGCCCTTCGCCGAGCTGCGCTGGGTCGACGACGCGCGCTTCATCGATCCGTGGTACGCCGCCGTCGCCGCCGATCCGGCGCGCGCGGCGCGCCTCGAAGCCGAAGTGGTGCGCGCGGCCAAGCTGTCACCGACGAGCCGCACGCTGCACGCGGCGCTGCATCATCTCCACGAGACCGAGCCCGCGCTCGCCGGCCGGCTCGAGCGCGCGCTCACCGAAGCCCTTCGCTAACGCTTTTTGATCTGCAGGCTCGTCAGGATCTGCGCCGCCAGCGCATCGGCGCGCTCGCGCTCGTCCACCGGCGCGGTCACGATCGCGCACACGAGGTGCCCCGATACGCCGCCGCAGGTCATCGACTGCTCCTGCGCGCCGAGCATGCTGCCGATGCGATCGCGCCAGCGCAGCCACTTGCGCTCGCCGACGCGCACGACGTCGCGCGGCGGCCCGCCGCCGGCCTTCATGCCCCACGCTGCGCGGTTCTTGATGCGCGCGCCGTGCCACGCCGTCGCCTCGTTCTCGACGTCGACCTCGGGCACCTTCTTGGTCGCGCCGATGACGCTGGCGCGAATCCCGCCGGCGAGCGTGACCGAGATCGCCACGTCCGCCGACGGATCGGCCCCCGGCGCCGTCGCCGCCGACGCCGGATACGAGAAGCTGAACAGCGTGCCCTCGAAGCGCTGTGCTCCGTCGGCGCGCGCGAGCCCACACGCGCCGACGATGCCCGCGACGAGCGCGACGCGAACGCCGCCCTTCATTATTCGCTCGCGCCCTCGCTCTTCGGCGCCGCCTTGGCCGTCTTGGTCTTCTTCGCTGCGCCGCGCGTGATGGTCACCTTCTTGATCGTCACCGCGTCGGTCGGCATGTTCTTCGCGCCCGTGGGCACGCGCGCGATCTTCATCTCGAGCTCGAGCGGCGTGCACGACCCGAAGATCGTGTGCTTGCCGGTCAGCCACGGCGTCGCCTTCTCGGTGATGAAGAACTGCGAGCCGTTGGTGCCTGGCCCGCGATTCGCCATCGCCAGAATGCCACCCTTGTCCATCTGCAGCGACGGATCGAACTCGTCGGCGAACTCGTAGCCGGGATCGCCGGTGCCGTTGCCCTTGGGATCGCCGCCCTGGATCATGAACTCCGGAATCACGCGGTGGAAAACCGTGCCGTCGTACATCGGCTTCTTCACCCACTCGCCGGTCTTCGGGTCCTTCCACGGACGAATGCCGCGCGCCAACCCCACGAAGTTGGCGACCGTCTTCGGCGCCTGCTTGTCGTAGAGCTCGCACGTGAAGCTGCCGAGCGACTTGCCCGACTGCTCGACCTCGATCTTGGCCATGAGCGGCCCGGTGCCCTTGACTCCCTTGGTCGCGTCCTCGAGCGAGATGGTGTGATTGGCGACCGGATCGCCGGCACCGGCGGTGGTGTCGGCGAGCGCGACGGCGCTCGAGAGCAAGAAGCAGGTAGCGATCGCGATGCGCATGAGTGTCTCTCTCCTAGTCGATGTCGACGAACTTGACGACCACGCCGCGCTCGACGCCGTGCGCGCGCGACCAGCCGCCCGGAACTTCCAACACGAACTGCGTATCTTCATCGGGGCCGCGCGTTTGCAACGTCAGCGGTTCGGCGTTTTCTTCCACGTAGACGACGTGCTTGTCGGCGCCGATGAAGATCATGTCGAGCGGGATGTACGTATTCTTCATCCAGAACTTGAGCTGCTGCGGCGCTTCGAACAAGAAGATCATGCCGCGGCCGGCGTCGAGCTTCTGCCGATACATGAGGCCGTGCTCGCGCTCGGGATCGCTGCGCGCGACCTCGACCTTGACGTGCTCTTCTCCGGCGCGCGTCACGAGCACCACCTCGGGCTCGCCGTGTCGTCGCGCCTCGCTCGAGTGGCTGCATGCACCGGCTGCGATCGACAGCACCAAGAGCAGCATCTTCACGACGGTGGTATACCAAGAAAGTGGACGGTTTTGTGTATCTCGTCGGCGCCGGTCCGGGCGATCCCGGGCTGGTCACGCTGCGCGCCGTCGAGGCGCTCGGGCGCGCCGACGTCGTCATCGCCGATCGCCTGGTCGCTGACGAGATCATCCGCCGCCACGCGCCGCCCGCCTGCGAGCTGATCACGCGTCCCGCACGCAAGGACGGCCTCGATCAAGAGGAGATCAACGCGCTCCTCGTCGAGCGCGCGCGTCGCGGGCAGGTCGTCGTGCGCCTCAAGGGCGGCGATCCGTTCGTCTTCGGCCGCGGCGGCGAAGAGGCCGAAGCGCTGGTCGACGCCGGCGTGCCCTTCGTCGTCGTCCCCGGCGTCACCGCCGCCGTCGCCGCGCCGGCCTACGCGGGCATTCCGCTCACCCATCGCGGCCTCGCCGGCGCCGTCGCCTTCGCCACCGGCCACGAGAGCGACGACAAATCCGCCGGCGCTGTAGCCTGGAGCGAATTGTCGCGCTCGGCAGCCACGCTCGTCCTCTACATGAGCGTCTCGCGCCTCGGCGCCGTGATGGAGCGCCTGATCGCCGCCGGCCGCGCGCCCAGCGAGCCGGTGGCCATCGTCGAGCGCGGCACCACCCTGCGCCAACGCGTCATCGCCGGCACCATCGCCGACATCGCCGCGCGCGCGCTCGCCGCCGACGTGCAGCCGCCCGCGCTCACCATCGTCGGCGAGGTCGTGCGCCTGCGCGAGCGCATCGCCTGGTTCGAGCGCCGCCGCCGCATCCTCGTCTTGACGACCAAGGACGACGCCGTCACCCGCGACGACGTCGACGTCGTGCGCGTCTCGCCGCTGCAAGTGGTCCCGCGCTTCGCCGAGGTCAAAGCGGCGATCGCGCGCCTCACCCACGCCAAGACGATCGCGTTCGCCAGCGCCCACGCCGTCGACGTCTTTCTCGGCGCCCTCGCCAGCGCCGCCCGCGACGCGCGCTCGCTCCACGGCGTCACGCTCGCCGCCGTCGGCCGCGCCACCGCCGCGCGCCTCGCCGAGCGCAGCCTCGCCGCCGATTACATCGGCGACGGCGGCGGCGCCGACCTGGCCGCCGCCCTCGTCGCCGGCAGCGCCCAGGGTCCGGCGCTCGTCATCGGCGCCCACGACGGCCGAAAAGATCTCGCCGACGCGCTCGCCGCCGCCGGCTGGACCGTCGAGCCGGTCGCCGCCTACGACACCGTCGCCGACGACACCGCGCTCGCCGCCGCGTGGAAGGCGCATCGCGCGCGCCCCTTTCACGCCGTCGCCTTCACCTCGCCCAAAGGCGCGCACGCTTTTTTCGCGCTCGCCAACGCCGAGCCCGCCGCCGCGCTCGCCGGCGTGCGCATCGGCGCCATCGGCGCGACCACCCGTGACGCGCTCCTCGCCGCCGGCCTCGCCGTCGACGCCGTGCCTGCCACGCCCGACGTGGCCGCGCTCGTCACTTCACTCGCCGCACTACCAAAGATCGAGTAGATTCGATCTTCATGCAGTTCCCCGAATATCGACCGCGCCGCCTGCGCCGCACCGACTCGTTGCGCCGCCTCATCCGCGAAACCCAGCTCGCCGTCGACGACTTCATCGATCCGATCTTCGTCATCCCCGGCAAGAACGTGCGCAAGCCGGTGACGTCGCTGCCCGGCGTGTCGCAAGTCTCCGTCGACGAAGCGGTCGTCGCCGCGCAAGAAGCGCAAGAGCTCGGCATCCCCGCCGTCATCCTCTTCGGCGTCCCCGACAAGAAGGACGCCGTCGGCTCCGAGGCGTGGAACGACGAGGGCCTGGTGCAGCAAGCGACGCGCGCGATCAAAAAAGCGTGCCCCGAGCTCACCGTCATCCTCGACGCCTGCTTCGACGAGTACACCACGCACGGCCACTGTGGCGTGGTCGTCGACGGCGACGTCGACAACGACGCGACCTTGGAGAACCTCGGCCGCGTCGCGCTCTCGCAGGCGCGCGCCGGCGCCGACATCATCGCCCCCTCGGGCATGATGGACGGCTTCGTCGGCTGGATCCGCGAGACGCTCGACGAAGAAGGCTACGAGCACCTCCCGATCATGGCCTACTCGGTGAAGTACGCCTCCTGCTTCTACGGCCCCTTCCGCGAGGCCGCCGGCACCGCGTCCGACTTCGGCCATCGCAAGGGCTACCAGATGGATCCGGCCAACGGCCACGAAGCCATCCGCGAGGTCGGCCTCGACGTCAACGAAGGCGCCGACATCATCTTGATCAAGCCCGCGCTCGCCTACCTCGACGTGATCGCGCGCGTGCGCGACGAGTTCGACCTGCCGATCGCCGCCTACAACGTGTCGGGCGAGTACGCGATGCTCAAGGCCGCCGCCGAGAAAGGCTGGATCGATCACGACCGCGCGGTGCTCGAGACGCTGACGTCGATGAAGCGCGCCGGCGCCGACATGATCCTGACCTATCACGCCAAGGAAGCGGCGCGCCTGTTGAGGCGCGGATGATCCAATACAAGATCGTAGAGACGTCCACCGTCACCGACGAGGAATTGGAGCGCGTCGTCAACGAGTGGGTCGAGACCGGCTGGGCCTTCGAAGGATTTCAATTCGCCATGCGCGAGTCGTCCAAGCGCCCGTCGATGGCGTTCGTCATTTTCACGCGCGAGCTCGAAGAAGAAGGCCCGAACTAAGCGTTACTGCGCGGGCGGCTTCTGCGCGGGCGGCTTCTGCGCCTCGAGCCGCTCGATGCGCCGCCGGATGATCGGCGTGTCGTTCGCGCTCGGCACCGTGCGCACGTAGGTGTGGAAGGCCTTGAGCGCCTCCGTGGCGTTGCCGGCGGTTTCGTAGCCGAGGCCGAGCCCGCGATAGCCGGCGACATAGCCCGGATAGATCTTGAGCGACTCGCGGTAGAGCGCGATCGCGCCGGCGGAGTCGCCCGCGAACAGCTTGACGTTGCCCTTGTGATACGCCTCGCGCGCGCGCGCCACCGTCGCGGGATCCTCGCCCATCGGCGTCGGCGCCGACGGCGGCGGTGGCGCCGGCGAGGTCGGCTTCGGGTCGTATTCGAGGACCACCTTCTTGCCCCCGAGCGTGTGCCGCGGACGTGGCGCCGCCGGCGCGGCTGCCACGCCGCTCGGCGTTTCCGTCGGCGTCGCGGCAGTCGGCGTCGCAGCAGTCGGCGTCGCACCCGTTGGCGGCGGCGTTGGCGTCGTCGGTGGCGGCGCCGGCGTCGTCGGCGCGCCCGTCGGCGCTGGCTTGATGGGCTCGGGTCGGCTCGGCGCCGCAATCTTCGCCGTCGCCGTCGCCGCCGGCTTCACCGCCGTCTTCGCCGTCGTACCGCCGCGCGACAACGCGACCACCAGCACCACCAGCACAATCACGCCCGACGCCGCGCCCCCCACGATGAACAGCATCCGCCGCGACACCGCCGGCCGCACGCGCGACGTCACCGGCGGCATCACCGTCTGCGACGTGGTATCGAGCGCCATCGCCGTCCCCATCGACGGTGACGACGACGTCGACGGCGGCGGCGGCAGCGCCTCGGCCGACGGCTCGCGCAGAATCGGCGCCGCCGGCGCGTTCACCGCATCGTGCGCTTTGACCGGCGTCGCGTCCGCGCGCGCCGCCGCCAGCGGCTCGACCTTCGGC
>DASXOU010000846.1:0-5658 GCA_036494045.1 Polyangia bacterium
CGGACGCGCTTGCAACAGCGGCCACACCTCGCGCACGTCGGCCGACGGCAGCGCCGCGACCAGTCGCGCCAGCACGTCGCGGATGGCCAGGCCGCTGTCGCCGAGGCGCGGACCGGCGCACAAGACGCAACGCCCGGCACGCAAGAGCTCGACCAGCGGCAACAGCTCTTCGCGCGACGCCGCATGCGCCACGTGAGCCGGCGCTTCGTGAGCGGACGCTTCGTGAGCCGGCGCTTCGTGAGCGGGAGCTTCGTACGCCGGCGCGATCCCGGGCGCCGTGCGAATCGCAGCCTCGGGAATCGGCGGAGGCTCGTGCGCCGCGCGCTCGGCATGCACGTCGGTCGACGGCTCGTTCGCCGGATCGGCCAGGAGCGACTCGAGCGCCTCTTTCGGCACCTCTGCCGTCAGCGTCTCGTGCGGCCCGGTCTCGTCGGCGATGCCGTCGTTGTCCTCGGCGCTCACTTCGGCCGCGCTCGCCGGCTCGGCTTCGATCGCCGGCGCCTCTTCGGCATTCGCGCGCGCGTGTGCCGCGGCCAACGCCACCTGCCATGCCGACTCGTCCACTTCTTCGTCCACGGGCTCCTCGATGGGCTCGACGGGAGATGCTTGATTGGGCTCGAGCTGATCGAGCAGCTTCGCCGCCCAGACATCCGGAGCCAATTCCGCTGTTCGCGGCCGAGCGCCCTCGATGGATTCGTCGTGGTCCATGCGACCTCCCGCGACCTTCGGCAAAAGCAATCGCTGGGCCGGTTTACGCCCTGTTTTCGCGTGTGGGCACGGGTCGGAACCCTAGAGACGCAGCCAGCTTTCTCGGGCTGTACACGGATGGTTGCGGAATCGGGGTGGGGAGTCACCGCCCCATAGTGCGGCGTTTGCGTAGCGATCCGCGCCGGCGATTTGGGTATGATCGGTTTGTAAGCGGTGGTACAGTCGATCCATGCGCTGGATGTTCTTCAGCGTGTTCCTGGCTGCTTCTGGTTGCTTCTTCGACGTCGGCGGGTTGAAGAGCGAAGCGACCGACCAGCCGGGAGGGGGGAACACGAACGACCTCTCCGACGGGAGGTTCGACCTGTCGTCGAGCGCCCCCGACGACATGGCGGTCTCGCCGGCCGACCTGCGGACGGTGCCGCCGGACATGGCGCCGTCGTTCACGCCGTCGCACGTCGCCGTCGGCGACTTCCAGCTCGGCACGCAGCCGCTGACAGTGACGATGTCGATCCGCACCGATCCGGGGAGCCTGCTCATCGACGGCGCGCCGGCGCCGGCGGGCGTCTCGTTTGCCGTCGAGAACAACCTCGCGGTGCTGGCCGCGTCGCAATTCACGGTGCCGACGGGCGCGACCGTGCGCGTGACCGGCAGCTTGCCGCTCGTAGTGATCACGCCGTCGACGATCAACATCGTCGGCAACATCGACATCGGCGCGCACGGCACCACGCCCGGCGCCGGCGGCAGCGCCTCGTCGGCGGGCGCCGCCGACGGCAACAACGGCGGCACCGACGTCAACGGCGGCGACTCGGGCGGCTCCGGCGCCGGCTTCGGCAGCAAGGGCGGCAAGTCGGGCAACGACACCGGCTGTCCCGGCGGCGGCGGCCACGATGTCAACGGCGTCGCCGGCGCCGGCGCGACGGGAAACCAGCAGCTGGCCACGCTCGCCGGCGGCTCGGGCGGCGGCAACGGCGGTCCCGGCGCGTGTGGCGTCGGACAGGAAGCACAGGGCGGCGCCGGCGGCGGCGCGCTGCAGCTCACCGCGGCTACGTCGATCACCGTCAGCGGCGCGATCAACGCCGGCGGCGGCGGCGGGCAGGGCGGCTGCATCAAGACCGGGCAGGTCAACAGCGGCTCGGGCGGCGGCGGCGGCGCGGGCGGCGCGATCTTCCTCGAATCGCCGTCGCTGACGGTGTCGGGCACGCTGGCGGGCAACGGCGGCGGCGGCGGTGGCGGCGCGGTCTACACCGCCGGCGGCAACGGCGGCGACGGGCAGGCAAGCAGCAGCGCCGCGACCGCGGGCGCCGGCGGCAACGACTCGGCGTCGAACGGCAACGAGGTCACCGCCGATCGCGGCGGCGTCGGCAGCAGCAGCGGCAACGGCGGCGACTCGTCCAACGACACCATGTGCTTCAACACCGGCGGCGGCGGCGGCGGCGCCGGGCGCATCTATCTGCGCAGCCGCGGCAGCGCGAACACCAGCGGCGCCACCATCGCGCCCAACGCGAACGCGGCCACGAACCTCTAGGTCTTCGTCAGGCGCTCGACGGTGGCGAGGAGCACGTCGAGATCGATGGGCTTGTGCAGCACCGCCTTGGCGCCCGGCGGCGCCTGCTTGGCGATCGCGGAGAGCACGCACACGGGAATGTCGGCGAGCGACGCCGAGCGGCCGAGCTCGTCGAGGAGCTCCCAGCCGTCGAGCTCGGGCATCATGAGGTCGATGAGCATGAGCGCCGGCCGCGGCGACAACATGCCGAGCGCCTGGCGCCCGTTGGCGGCGACGACGACCTCGTAGCCGGCGTCGGTGAGCGCTTCCTCGAGCGACTCGCGGATGCCCGCATCGTCGTCGACTACGAGCACGCGCGTGGCCACGCGACGAGCCTAGCACGCGGGCGCGCGTCGTCGTAGATTCGCCGCATGTTGACGCTGGCGTTGGTCACGCTGACGGCGCTGCACGCCGACGGCGGCTTCTTTCGCGACGCCGGCGGCGGCGCGGTGCTCCTCCGCGGCGTCGATGTCGCGGGCAATTCCAAGGTGCCGCCGTTTCGCGGCATCACCGACGACACCGAGCTCGATCCGCTGCCGGCGCTCGGCGTCAACGTCATCCGCTTTCTGTTCACGTGGGAGGCGTACGAGACCTCGCCCGGCGTCTACGACGACGATTACCTCGCCTGTTACACCGGCGTCGTGGACGCGGCGGCGGCGCGCGGGATCTATGTCGTCGTCGATTTTCACGAGGACGGCTACTCGCGCGCGTCGATCGGCGGCTGCGGCGAAGGCTTCCCGCTGTGGTCGCTGCCGCCGACGGTGACGCCGGCCGTGCCCGACAACGGCGCCGATTGCGCCAACTGGGGATCGCGCGTGCTCGGCGATGCCGATCTGCCGACCACCTGGGACGCGTTCTACGCCGACACGTACGACGCGCGCACGCGTTACCTGGCGATGATCGCGCGCGTCGCCGCCGCGCTCGCCGGGCGCGACAACGTCGTCGGCTTCGACATGCTCAACGAGCCCGAGGGCGACGAGCGCACGCAGCTGGCGCCGCTCTATGAAGACGCGGCCGCGGCGATCCGCGCCGTCGATCCGTCGGCGATGCTGTTCGTCTCGCCCGGCTATCTGACCAGCGCCGGCGACGCGACCGATCTGGCGGCGCCGACGTTCGCCAACTTTGCCTTCTCGCCGCATTACTACGATCCGACGGTGACGCTGTTCCACGGCTGGCAGGGCTCCGACGAGAGCGCGGCGTTTGCGACCATGAGCGGCACGGCGGCGGCGTGGGGCGTGCCGCTGTTCCTCGGCGAGTGGGGCGCGCCGCCGTCGACGGACGAGGTGGCCGGCTATCTCGCCGCCATGCGCGTGCAGATCGATCTCGCGCTCGCGTCGGCGGCGGAGTGGGATTACACGCCGGGCTGGACGCCGGCGGCCAAAGACGGCTGGAACGCCGAGGATCTCAGCATCGTCGACGACACCGGCGCGTTGCGTGCGAACTTCGTGGCGCGGCCGTATGCGCGGCGCATCGGCGGCACGCCGACCGCGCTCACCGTCAGCGACGAGGCGGCGGCGAAGAAGAACACGCTGGCGCTCGGCTGGTCGAACGATCCGGCGGCCGGCGCGACCGAGCTCTTCGCGCCGCTGGCCTACTTCGGCGGCGACACGCAGATCGACGCCGACGGCGACGTCACCTGCGCGCGCGCCGGCGACCTCGTGAGCTGCGCGTCGCTGACCAGCGGAGACAAGCGCGTGCGCATCTCGGCGCCGGCGCCGCGCTGCGGGCTCACCGGCCTGGAAGCGATCTTGCTGCTCGCGCTGGTCAGCGCTTTTCGGCGGTCACGACCATGAAGCCGCCGAGGTGACGCAATAGCGGCGCCGTCGCCGCGCTGGTCTCGGCGGCGGCGAACGCGTGGCCGACGATGGGCAGGTCGTGCACCGCCGAAAACGGCGTGAACACGCGCACGCCGCGCACGTCGATGATGTGCAACGACGGCGGCAGGTGCTTCCGCACCGCCGGCAACGAGTCGTAGCGCGTGTAGACCGCCTCGTCGGTGGTGGCGTGCGAGATCCTGGTCGCCGGCTTCATGCGCTTGATGAGCCCGCGCAGCGACCACGGGTTGTAGAACTCGGCGATGACGTGCCCGCCCGGGCGCACCACGCGCGCCAGTTCGCCCATCGCGCGCTCGATGCGCTCGACGTGCGCGAGCACCTTGAACGAGTAGGCGAGATCGAACTCGGCGTCGCCGAACGGCAGATCGGTCACCGAGCCGTGGACGACGTCGAGCCCGCGAGCGCGCGCTCTTTGCAGCATCCCCGTCGACAGATCGATCCCGACGGCGCGGCGCGCCAGTGGCGCTACTTCTTTCAAGATGAGGCCGGTGCCGCAGCCGGCCTCGAGCACGCGCGCGCCGGAAGCGAACGGCAGCGTGGCCGCGACCTCGAGGCGATCGATGAGCGCGTGATAGCCGTGATGGCGCCGCTTCTCGTAGCCGGCGGAGAATTCGTCGTAGTAGGCCTGGTTGTCGCGTCGCTCGCGCACGACGCGTTTCTAGCACGGAAGGTTGATGCGCGCGCCCCGTAAGCTATCGGCGAATGTGGCTCTGGCTGATGGAGCGCGGCGAGCGTTGGTTGGTGGCGGTGGCGGTGGGGCTGCTCGTCGCCGCGATCATCGCCAGCCGCTGACGGACGGCGGCCACCGAGACCTCGACGTCGCCGCGCGGCAGCGCCAACGCGCGCGCCACGCCATAGCCGCTGGTGAGCCGATCGTCGATGGCGACGAGGGTTCGCAAGATCTCTTCGCGCGCGGCGAGCGCGTGCGCGCGCAACACCGGCTCGGCATTGGGCGCGCGCGCGTAGACGCCGAAGAGCGCGGCCGACTCGGCGAGCGAATCGATGCGGCGGTTGAGCTCGGCCGTCACGTCTTCGAGCGCGTCCCACACATCGAGGCGCGTGCGCGGTGAGCCGGTGTGCCCGTCGAGGAAGCGGCGATAGGCGAGCGCCGCCTCGTCGAGCCGATCGAGCTTGCGCAGGCACTGGCCGATGTTGACGAGGAACGCCGGCGACGGCTCGGCGGCGTAGCCGGCCTGGAACTCGTCGAGCGCGGCGGCGAACTCGCGGGATGCGTAGCGCTGCGAGCCCGCTTGGAAGTGCACGTGGGCGCGTGCGCGCGCGTCCTCGGCGCGCGTCGTGCGCGCGCTGGCAGGCGCGGCGACGGCGAGCACGGCACAAAGAGCGAGCGCGCGCCGCGACATCAGTCGTCCTGACCGAACGGATCGAGGAGCGCGCCCGAGCGCACTTCCCCGCGCTTGGGCGGCTCGACGGCGCGCACGGCCGGCGCCTTCTTCAGGACGACGCGCGCGACCTTGCGCTTGTGCGGGACGGGCAAGGGCTGCGTCGGAGTTTCGTCGCGGCTCTTCACGGGTGCGGCCTCCAGTTGCGGTTGCGAAGCGGGCGGCGCCGGCG
>DASXOU010000847.1:0-4306 GCA_036494045.1 Polyangia bacterium
GAGACGCTCGATGCCAAAGTGCTGCAGGATGCCGATCGGCTCGACGCCATCGGCATCGCGCGCTGCTTCGCGACCTCGGCGGAGATGAAGCGGCCGTTCTACGCGCCCGAAGATCCGTTTTGTCGCGCGCGCGAGCCCGACGACAAAAAGTGGGGGATCGATCACTTCTATCGCAAGCTCCTGCGCATCGGCGACGGGCTACATACGCCGACCGCGCGGGCGATCGCGGGTGAGCGCATCGCGTTCATGCGCGCGTTCCTCGATCAGCTCGCGCGCGAGCTGACGGCGAAATAGTCGAGCCAGCCGTCGACGCCGCGCACGCCGATGCGCGCCTCTTCGGTGGCCATGGCGCGGTCGTGGACGCCGAGCTGCGCGACCACCGGCATGCGCCGCGCGGGACAGCGCGTGTAGGCGTGGACGAGCGCGCCGATCGTCTTCGGCGGACGGCGCGCCGGCGAGCCCAGCCGATCGGCGGCGCGCGGCTCGAACCCCGGATCGGCGATCAGCGCCGCGGCCACCAGCTGCGGCGCGACCCAGCTGGCGCCGTCGATCGCGGTCCACAAGGCTTCGACGATCGGCGCGTCGCCGGCGCGCGCGATCGCGATGGCGGCGGCGGCGGTGACCTGATCGCGCCAGCCGCCGGCGAGGAGCGCGACGGCGTCGGCGTGCCAATCGCCGTTTTCCGCTAGCGTCGCAATCAAGGTTTCGACGGCGGCGGGATCGGGCGCGAGCAGCTTCGACGCGGCGAGCCCGAACGAGCGCAGCATCAGCGCCGGACGCGGCCGCTCGTGATCGCCGTGCCGCGCGCGAGCTGCTGTGTGATGCCGACGAGCCCGGCGTGCATGAACATCGCCGTCAGCACGTGCCGCTCGGGACCGCGTCCCACGATGCCGGCGGCCGTGGCCACGATCACGCTGCCGCCCTGGCGCACCACGCGCGCGCACTCCTTGATGAGCTGCGGCGCGACGGAGAGATCCGGCAGGCCCGAGGTGCACAACGCATCGGCCGATGCGTCGTCGAGCGACAACCGGCCGCGCTCGAACCGCGCTCGCACCGCCGAGTGGCCGGCCTGCTCGAGCGCGCGCGCCACCGCTTCGCCGAGCGCGACGACCTTTTGCTTCTCGCCACGAACCGCGCGCGCCAACGCGCGGGCGCCACGCGCCGAGCCGACGTTGAGCGCGAGCGCCAGGTCGTCGACGTTCATTTCTTGCGGGCGAGCGGCGTGTGCCCGGCCGCGGCGCCCGAATGGTGCGCCAGCCAAGCCTTGGCCATGGCGCGATTGCGCGCCATCTTGCGCAGCGCGACCTTCTCCGCCATCCGCCGCTGCTTGAACTTGGCGTGGATGGCGATGAAGTCGGTGTGATCGTTGTCGCGCTCGCGCGAATCGTGAATCTTCAAGTAGGCGCAGCGCGGCTCCTCGAGCAGCGGCGTCGCCTTCATGCGCCACCACAAGTTGTCGGCGATGAACTTGAAGTTGTTGTAGCTCTCGACGAAGAAGTCGATCTTGTGCTCCTTGATCGCGCCGCCCATGTCGTCGGCGCGCAGGCAGCCGTCGTGGCGCGAGCCGTCGGGCAACAGGATCCCGACGAGCTCGGGCACGTAGACCGTCGCCCCGATGGGGATAAAGCGCGGATCGACGGCGATCGAGCGAAACGGCACCAGCGGCCGGCTCTGCACGCCGGCGCCGAGCGGATGCTCCGACAGCGCGAGCGTCTTGAAGCAGGTGCCCATGCCGTAGTTGCAGTCGCCGTCGTAGTTGAGGACGCGGCCGTCGCGCAAGATGCCGGAGCCCTCGAGCTTGAGCTCGAACACGAACGCCGAGGGAAAGCTGCCGATGTAGTAACCGGCGCGCGTGTAGATCGCGGTGTCGTAGGATTCGTTGGCGTACTCCGACTCGTAGGCGATCCAATAAAAGGAGAGGCGGAAACCCTCCTTGTCGGCGATCGGATAGCCGCAGCACTCCTTGATCTTGGGGGCGAGCGCGATCTTGTCGGGCGAGCGGCCGTACTCCTTGGTGGCGGCGAGCTTGTCGTCGCCCGCGGGCGGCGCCAGCGCCGGCGCGTCGAAGGCGCCGTCGTCGGCGAGCATCTGCGCGGCCTCGAGCGCCGTCTCCTGCGCGCGCGCCGACGCCGCGACGCAGACGAGGCTCACGACCGCGAGGACGACGCGCACCATCGTAGGATAGCCGAGCGCCACCCTGTCGGCAATTTGGTGTTACGATGCCGGCTCATGGGCCGAAGCGCCGCGCTGACCATCGTCCTGGCGGTGGGCTTCACCACCGCGACCTACCTCGGCATGCACTTCGTCGTGTTGCCGCGCTTGCCGGTGCACGCCGTCGATGTGCCGTCGCTGACCGGGCTGACGCCGGAGCAGGCGCGCGGCCTCCTCGAGCCGCGTGGGCTCCTGCTCATCCTCGACGAAGAGCGGTCGGACGAGCGCGCCTCGCCGGGGACGCTCATCGACCAGCGGCCGCTGGCGGGGTCGCGCCTCCGGCGCGGCGAGGACGTGCACGCGGCGTTGGCCAAGGCGGTGCGCATGCCGAAGGTGGTGGGCATGACCGTCGACGCGGCGCGTGATGCGCTCGACCAGCTCAAGCTGAAGGCGGGCGCGGTGACCGAGGTCTCGTCGGCGACGGCGCCAAAGGGGCAGGTGATGGCGCAGAACCCCGTCGCCGGCGCCGAAGGGCGGCCGGACGGGACGGTCGACCTGCAGGTGTCGGGCGGGCCGGCGGCGACGATGGTGCCATCGGTGGTCGGAAAGTCGAAGTCGTCGGCCAAGGATCTCCTGGAGAAGGCGGGGTTCGCAGTGGGGACGCTGCACATGGGATCTAACGACGACTACGACTCCGGCATCGTGATCCGGCAGCAGCCGCCGGCGAACACGCAGGCGGCGCCGGGCACGAAGATCGACCTCACGATCAACGACTGACGGCATGTTGCCGCTCGACGCGTGCGTGGGGCGGAGCGATGTCGGCGGGAAGGCCGAGACGCTGGCGCGGATGCGCGCGGCGGGGCTGCCGGTGGCCGACGGGGTCGTCGTGCCGGCGGACGAGCGCGTGGATGCGGCCGATCTGCACGCGGCGCTGACGCGTCTCGGCGGCGATGGCGAGGGCGGCGCACGCTTTGCGGTGCGCTCGTCGTCGACGGTGGAGGATGCGGCGGGCGGATCGGCGGCGGGCGTGTTCGAGTCGATCGTGGACGTGGCGGCCGCGGACGTGGGCGCGGCCATCGCGACGGTGCGCGCGAGCGCGGACGCGCCGGCGGTGGCGGCGTATCTGGCGGCGCGTGGGATCGCGCGCGCGGGCGTGCGCGTGGCCGTGTTGATCCAGCCGCTGGTGGCGGCCGCGGCCTATGGCGTGGCGCATTCGGCGGGCGAGGCGTTCGTCGTCGAGGAGCGCGCGCCGGGCGTGCCCGAGTGGGGTGACGTGCGCGCGCGGCGCGTGGCGCGCGGCGACGGCGGCGCGCTGGCGACCGGGATGCGCGCGCTCGAGGCGATCGTGGGCGGGCCGGTCGACGCCGAGCTCGCAAGCACCGGCGACGCGATCACCTGGCTGCAGGCGCGGCCGCTCGTCGCTGCTGCCGCGGCGTCGTCAGCGGTGACGCTGGCGGAGCCGGGGCGCTGGCGGCTCGACGGCGAGCACAATCCGGATCCGCTGTCGACGGCGCAGGCGTCGCTGGTGGCGTTCGCCGACGGGCTCGGCGTGGGCGCACGGCTGCGCGTGGTCGATCGCTACTTGTACGTCGAAGAGGATGGGGCGGCGCGGGCACAGACGCGCATTGCGCTCGGCGAGCTGCGGCGGCGGTTCGACGAGGAGATCGCGTCCGATTGCGCGCGCGTGCTCGACGCTGCCGCCGCCGCGCCCCAAGATCGCGCGCTCGATGTGGCGCTGGCTGCGTACGCGCACGTGTATCGACGCTATTACGGCGAGGTGTCACCGTCGGTGGGCGTGGCGCGCAAGGCGCTGGCGAAATGGGCGAACGATGCGAACGCGGGCGATGTGGGCGATGCGCTGCTGGCCGGCGCCGGCGGCGCGACGCTGGCGCGCGATCAGGCGCTGTGGGAACTCGGGCGCGGCGAGCTCACCCTCGAGGAATACCAGGCGCGCTACGGCGACCACGCGCCGTCGTGGGACGTGGCGACGCCGACCGATCGCGAGTCGCCCGCTCGCGTGCGCGCGCTCGCCGCCGAGCTGGCGGCGCAGCCGACGTCGCCGAACGCACGACACGAGGCGGCGCTGGCGCGGGCCCAAGCGGCGCTGGCCGCGATCGATCCGACGGCGCGCGCGGAGGTCGAGATCGCGCGCGCG
>DASXOU010000848.1:0-4696 GCA_036494045.1 Polyangia bacterium
CATCTGGTAGACCCAGGTGTCGTTGCCGTACGACAGCGTCGTGCGATCGCCGCGACGGAGCGCCGTGTGCGCGGCGCGGATGGTGCCGAGCTTCTGCACTTCGGCGAGCAGCGTCGATTGCGCGGCCGAATATCCCGTCCACGGCATCATGCGGCGGTTGTCGGGATCGCCGGCGCCGGCCAGCCCGATCTCGTCGCCGTAATAGATCATCGGCGCGCCGCGGTTGGTCCAGAGCACGACGAAGCCGAGCGCGAGCCGCTGATAGGCGTTGGCGCTGGTCGGCTGCGCCGGCTGATTGGACCAGTTGCGATCCTTGCCGTTGGCCCACACGTCCGACCACACCGGCGTGTCCTCGCCGAAGTGGATGGTGCGCGGCACGTCGTGATTGCCGAGGAACGTCGACATCACGCTGGTGCCGTAGAACGACGTGTTGTTGTCCATGAACGCGACGAGGTCGTGCATCACGCCCTGGCGCATGATCACGTTTTGCACGAGCTGCGCGCGCAGCGGAAAGTCGAACTGCCCGTCGAGCTCGGTGCACGGGTTGATGAAGGACTTGATGAGGTTTTGATCGCCGGTGAAGGTCTCGCCGACGAGATAGACGTGCTGCTTGGTGGTGGCTTCGACCTTGGTGAGCAGCGCGGTGCGCAAGTCGGTGAGCCACACCGGCTCGATCTGCTTGACCGCGTCGAGGCGGAAGCCGTCGAAGCCGTAGGTCTGGATCCACATGAGCGCGTTGTCGATCGAATAGGCGCGCGCGTCGGTGTTGTTGAAGTTCCAGTCGGGCAAGTAGGGCGCGAACCAGCACGACTTTCCGAGCGCGCCGTCGTAGTTGCATTGATCGCCCGCGGTCGTGTTGCACAGGCAGCTCTCGCCGTTCTGCATGAGCGGGTTGAACCAGCCGTCGTTCATGTGCGCCTGGTAGATCGGCGAATCCTGGTGCACGTGGTTCATCGTGTAGTCGATGAGCACCTTGATGCCCGCGCCGTGCGCTGTCGTCACCAGCGTCTGCAATTCCGTCGTGGTGCCGAAGTGCGTGTCGGTGGTCGTGAGATCGCGCGGCCAGTAGCCGTGATAGCCGGTGTACCAGTTGGTGTCGCCGAGCGTGCCCTGGCCGACGGAGTCGGACGAATCCATCGGCACCGAGATCCACAGCGTGTTGACCCCGAGCGAGGCGAAATATCCGCTCGTGATTTTCGACGTCAGGCCGGCCCAGTCGCCGCCCTGCCAGTTGGCCGCGTTGCCGGTGAGCATCGGGCTCGTCGACGGGTTGTCGTTGGCGGCGTTGCCGTTGACGAAGCGATCGACGAACGCCCAGTAGATGACCGCGTCGCGCCAGTCGAACGAGTCCGCTGCCAGCGGATAGCCGGTGCAGGCGATCTGCGTCGAGGCGCAGGTCCAGACCTCGCACGTGGTGCCGCTGTAGACCGAGTTCTCGCCGCCGAAGCCGTCGGACACTTGCGTCGGGTTCGACGGATCGGGCAGGTACGCATCGGCGGCGCCGTTGTCGTAGGTGATGTGAAACTTGTAGGTCACGGCCGTGGCCCACGGAATGGCGACGGTGACGGCCCACTTGCTGCCGTCGAAGGTGGCGGGATCGCCGTTGGTCCACGAGTCGGTGCGATAGTCGCCGATGAGCGTGACCGTCTTTTCGTGGCCGTTCAGGGTCATCGGGCCGTAGTCGAACTCGTGCGGGCAGCGACGGAGCGTGGTGTCGCACATCGGCGGACCCGAGGGCACGCCGGCGCCGCCGCCGCCCGAGCCGGAGCCGTAGCCGGGGGTGCCCGGATCGCCCGGGTTGAACGGCGTCGATGGCGGATTGGGGAGCTGATCGGTGACGCCCTTGCCGCAGCCGCCAATGGCGCTGGCGAGCACGGCGACGGCGAACAATCGGATTACGGTAGGCATGCCGAGCCCTCCGGGAAATAGATCGCCGCGGCGATCGGCTGCGCGGTGAAGACGGCGTGCGTGCCGTCGGAAGTGAGCGTTGCGCCCGAGAGCGCGTCGCGATAGTTGCCGGCGGGAACGCCGGGCGCGTCGATGGTGGCGGCGTTGGCGTCGCGCGACAGGACGACGAGCGCGGTCTCGCCGGTCGTCGCGGTGTGCAAGGCGACATCGTGATCGGCGTCGGCGAGGAGCGAGGTGCGCGTGCCGCGCAGCGCCGGCGAGCAGCGACGGGCGGCGCCTACCTTGGCGACGCCGTCGAGCAGCGTCTGTTGCACGGCGGGCAGCGTGCCGAGCACGTCGGGCAGGACGCGGCGCGAGTCGGGATCGTTGGCGCCGGCCAGGCCGACCTCGTCGCCGTAGTAGATGACCGGCACGCCGGGCAGCGTCATCACCAGCGCGAGCGCGACCAGCTGCTTTTGGTACGGCGTCGCGTCGGTCGGTTGCGCCGGCGGCGAGACCCACGGATCGCCACCCGCGTCGCCGACCGACTCGGAGATGAAGCGGGTGACGTCGTGGTTGCCGATCATGTGCGCCATGCTCGCGCCCGAGCCGGCCCACGCCGTCGCGCCGGCGGCGATCTCGCCCTCGAGCATGGCGAAGCCGCCGTCGACGTTGTGAGCGACGGCGTCGCGCTCGGCCCACATGAGCGGGAAGTCGAAGGCGCCGCCGAGCCCGTCGAGCGCGTTGCCGAGGTAGGCGCGGATCTGCGCGCGTCCGCCGTCGCCGGCGCCGGTGTAGACCTCGCCGACGACGTAGAGATCGGCGGGCGGCCGGAACATCATCTTGGTAACGGCGTCCATCATCCGGCGCGTGGCGGCGCGCGGCATCATCGGCACGGCGTCGATGCGAAGCCCGTCGAGATCGAAGCGCGACATCCACCAGACCAGATCGGCGGTGCCGGCGGTGACGACGTCGGGATGGCGCCAGTTGAGATCGGGCAGGTACGGCGCGAACCAGCAGGTCTCCATGTGCGCGCCCCAATCGCAATTGGGATCGCCGCACACGCACTCGTCGGGCCCGTCGTTGAACCAGCTCACCGTCGACAAATCGGCGTTCGGCGCCGGCGCCGGATCGATCCCGGGCGCGCCGCGCGAATGCGCCGCGAACCACGGATGCGTGTCGTAGACGTGGTTGGGCACGACGTCGAGGAGGATGCGCATGCCGCGCGCGTGCGCGTCGGCGACGAGCGCATCGAGCGCGACCTCGCCGCCGAACGCCGGATCGACCTGGTTGGGCGCTTCGGGCCAATAGCCGTGATAGGGCGCGACCAGGTGGCCGTCGCGGCCGACGAGGTGATCGGTGGGATTGGTGTAGACCGGCGAGAGCCACAGCGTGGTCACGCCGAGGCGATCGAAGTAGCCGGCGTCGAGCGCGGCGCGGACGCCGTCGAGCGTGCCGCCGGCGCGATCGCCGGGCGAGGCCGGCGTCGCCAAGGGGCCCATCGCCGAGCGGAAGCGATCGATCATCACTTGATAGACGAGCGTGTCGGCGAGCGTCGCCGGGGCCAGCGCCGTGGCCACGAACGCCGACGCCGTCGTCGAGAGCGCGCGGCCGCGCCGATCGCGCGCGTTCAAGGTCAGCGTGTACTTTCCGGGCGGCAGGCCGTCGGCGCGCGCGGTCACGTGCGTCGTCGGCCCGGTGTCGGCATGGGTGATGGCGACCGCTGCGCCCACCGGTGCGCCCGCTTGCGTCAGCGCCGCCCCGAGCGTCTTGGTGTCGATTGCAGTGTCGTCGGCGCCGCGCGTGAAGTCGGCCTCGACGACGAGCGCGTTGCCGTCGGCGTGCGCCGACGTGGCAGCCAGCGCCGCCGCGTTGCAATCGGCGAGCGCGATCTCGGAGACCTCGAGCGCGAACGGATCCGTGTCGCCGGCGATGAACGCGGTGCGCGGATTGAGCGCATCGAAGACGCGCAGGTCACCGACCAGAATCGAGTAGCGATAGGTGCCGGGCGCCAGATGGATCGTCGCCGTGCGCCAGGTGCTGCCGTCGGCGGCGGTGACCGTGTCGAAGGCGGCGAGCCCGGGCTCGGCCCAGCCGTCCCACGAGCCGACGAGCTCGGGCGCGAGCGACGCATGCGCCACGTCGAGCGTCGACGGCTGGTACCACACGGTGAGCGGGCACGTCGCGGGCGACGGCTTTCCGCAACCGGCGACGGCGAGCAGCGCGGCAATGATGCTGAAACGAATCTGCGCCAAGCAATACCTCGCCGACGCGTCTTAGTAACTCAAAAGTGAGCTACGTGTCAACCGACGGGATCAGCGACGCAGAAAATACACGGTCACGAGCGCGGCCACCACGCCCAACGCGATCCCGACGAGGATCCACAGCCAGCGCGACGGCGCGCGCACCGACTTGGTCGCGTCCGTGGCGACGCCGTCCCAGCCCGGCTCGGTCGCCGCCTTCATCGTCTTCATGGTCACGCGCGGCTCCTCGAGCGCGCGCGCCGGCAGATAGGGCTGCGCCTGCGACTTCGGCGTCGTCATCTCCGACGACGTCGACAGCTTCTGCACCACCAGCGTCGACAGCGACGCCAACGGCGGCATGGTCTCGCCGCTGGTCTCGGCCTGCGTCACCGGCGGCGCCGCCGACTCCGCCGTCACCGCCGGCATCTCGTAGGTCACCCCGCCGAGCAGCGGCGACGGCTCCGGGATCACCGGCGTCTGCGGCTCCTTGGCCGGCGCCACGTCCTCGGGCGGCGGCGCCGGCGGATCCTCGGCGTCGGCTGCGGCCGCGGCGGCCACGCTCGCCG
>DASXOU010000849.1:0-3284 GCA_036494045.1 Polyangia bacterium
ACACGCCGGCGGCGCCGTCGACGATCGTGAAGGGGCTGTCGCCGCAGCTCGACGCGGTGATCGCGCGCTGCCTGGCCAAGGATCCGGGCGGGCGCTTCAAGTCGATGAAGGAGATGGCCGACGCGCTCGGTGGCATCGACCGGCGGCGGCTCAGCGGTCGTCACGGCGCGCCCAGGAACAGCGTCGGCTACGGCTTCGTGCTCGGCGCGTTCGTCTTCGGCGCGCTCGTGACGGCGGGCGGCATGTGGCTGGGGACGCGCGCCGCGGCGGACGATGGATCGATCGTCGTGACCTCGAAGCCGAGCGGCGCCGCGGTCGAGATCGACGGGCACGCGTGGAAGCAGACGACGCCGACGGCGGTGACGGGGCTGGGGCCGGGCGCGCACTCGGTGCGCGTGCGCGCCGACGGACACGAGCCGGTGGATCAATCGCTGACGCTCGAGCGTGGCGGCCACGCCTCCGTCGACGTGACGCTGCCGTAGCGCGCGAAAAAAACGACGCGATTGGGTGGCGCAGCAGGTTTTGAAACCAGCTTAGTGGTGCATGCCGGCGCTGATGGGGGCCGAGTCGTCGGACGACAGCGGGATCGGCGTCGGCGTGATCTCGCCGGCGAAGTCGACCAGGCCGCGGCGGCGGCGGCGCAGGCCCGACGCCACCAGGAGCGCCGCGCCGACGAAGCCCGCCCCAGCGCACAAGTACAAGGCCCAGCGCAGCCCATGCGCGTCGATGAGCACGCCGGCGATGGGCGCGAACGCGCCGAACGCCAACCGCCGCGCCATCGACTCGACCGACAGCACCGTCGCGCGCTGCCCCGAGTCGGCGATCTCGCGATTCAGGAGCTCCTTCGAGAACGGCGAGTAGATGCCGTTGACCAGCGACTGCACCGCGAGCAGCGCCACGCCCCACACGGCGACGTAGCGCCCCATGAGCATGAACGACGCCGCCAGCGCCAGCGGCAAGCTCCACACCAGGCCGGTCTCGCCGAGCCGCCGCCGCACCGCCTCGATGCGCTGCGCGCCGACTGCGCCGATCACCGACAGCACCGCCAGGATCACGCCGACACCGACGGTGCCGACGCCCGCGCCGTTGAGGTACGGCTGGTACAGATAGTTCTGCGCTTCGCGCAAGAGCGTGAAGATGAGCACGCTGAAGCCGACGGCGAAGAGCAGCGGCGGCCGCGTCACCACCGCGCGCGCGGAGTGCGCCATGCCGTGCAAGAAGTCGGAGTCGTCGTCGCGCACGATGGGCGGCTCGCGCATCATCATGGCGACGAGCGCCGCCGCGGCGCAGACGCACGCCGTCGCCGCGTAGGTCCCCGCCGGCGACGAGCGCCCGACGAAGCCGCCGGCGACCAGCGCCGCCGCCGCGCCGAGGAGCTTGGCCGCCGTCGCCGAGCCTTCGTGGCGGCGATACTCGTGCTCGCGCCCGTACGACAAGAGCAGATCGTAGAGGTACGCCGAATCGGCGCCCGAGGTCAGCGTCATGCCGAGCGCGAGCAGCCCCTCGCCGAGCGCGAAGGTCCAAAAGTCGCGCCCGTTGAAGTCGACGATGCAGCCGATGGCCATGAGCAGCGAGCCGAGCATCATGGCGCGGCAGCGGCCGAAGCGATCCGCGAGCGCGCCCGTCGGCACCTCGAACACGATCGCCGTGAGCGCGTAGACGCTGTTGAGGAGCGCGATGTGCGTGAAATCGAGCCCGCGCGAGGCGAAGAAGGTGATGAGGACGGGCAGGAACAGGTACGACGTCGAGAGCAGGCGATAGACGTGGAACAGCCGCAGATCGGTCGCCAGGCGCACGTCGTCGCGGCGGCGATGCGGCGTCTGCGGGCTCACGCGCGCACCGTCTTCGTGGGGCTCATGGAAACACGAGGACCTTGTCGGCGCCGAACTGCGCGACGAGCCCGTCGACGTAGCGCAGCCCGACGTCGCGGCGCGCGATCACCGACGCCATCTCCGCCTCCGACAGCACGCCGGGCTCGGGCGCCAGCGCCTGCTTGAGCGCCGCGAGATCGAAGCGCCGCAGCGCCGCCACCATCTTCTTGGAGAACTTCTGGCAGCGAAAGAGATAGGTGCGGCAGCGCAGGTGCCCTTCGGGCTCGACCTGGAAGCCGAAGGTGTTGTCCATCCAGAAGAGGACCTTGCCGTCCTTCGACGTCATGAGGTTGCCGCCGGAGAAGCGATCGCTGTTGTTGGTCAAGAGATCGAACAGGAGCAGCGACGAGAGCTGCTCCATCATCCCGACGCGCTCGGGCGGGATCTCCTCACCGACGGTCATCCAGCGCCACCACGTCAGCACGTTGTCGAGCGTGTCGAGGTGCGAGTCGAGGATTACGGGAATCCAGTAGCTGACCTCGCCGCGCGTGAAGCCTTCGGCGTCGAAGGTGGTCTCGGCGTTGATGCGGTTGGCCAAGAACGCGGCGTCGGGCGGCAGCTTGCCCACGAGATCATCGCGATGGAGCGTGCGCATCGTCGCCGGCGCCACGGCGTTGAAGCCGAGCCAACGGTTGATGCGATAGGCCGCGACTTCCTTGCGCGGCACGGTCTGCGGGTTGATCTGCTCCGGCTTGAACGCGGCGCGCGAGCCGTCGGCGAAGTCGAGACGGAACGAGATCGACGAGCCGCCCTTGTTGAGCTTGGCCTGCACGATCTCGGCCGTGCGCATGCGATCGAGCAGGAGCTCGTCCTGTATGCCGAGGAAGGTGCCGGTGGCTTCGTGCGCGACGTCGATCGGCACCGGCTCGAGCCGCGCCGGATCGAACGGCACCAGCATGGTCGATTGCAGCGCGCCGCCCGAACGCGCCGCGTGCAGGTGACGCGCGCCGGCTACGATGCCGGCGCCCGCGCCGCCGAGCGCCAGGCACTCGATCAGCACGTAAGACCACAATCTCACAACGTAGCATCTTATCAAATCTCGTCGCTGAAGGCCAATTCCCGCGGCAGCCTGTCTCGCGATCCGCCGGTTGTGGTACGCTGCCGGTCCATGGCGCCGTTCGCCGTCTGCTCGATGTGTCGTAAGCCGATTCAGCTTGGCTCGAAGTACTGGCGCTGCTCGGTGTCGACCTGCAACTCGGGGCGGATCAAGCTCATGTTCTGCTCCGTGTCGTGCTGGGACGCTCACCTGCCTACCGCGCGCCATCGCAACGCCTCCGCGATCGAAGAGACCGCGCAGACGCAGCCGCCGAAGTAGCCTTCCATCGCCGCGCCGGTGACAGGCGTAGGGTGCGCCCGCTTAAACGACGGTCGCGGCGTTTCCAATTCGGCAACGATTCTGTAAAACGCAACCAA
>DASXOU010000850.1:0-2967 GCA_036494045.1 Polyangia bacterium
CCAAGGGGCCGGCCGATCTCGGGCTCGTGCACAAGACGGTTCAGGAGCGCCTGCGCTACTTCAACGACAAGATGAAAGTGGATCTCGTGTGGGCGACGGACGCGCGCGGGCGGGTGATCGCGCGCGCCGGGCTCGACGAGCAGGTCTACAAGGACGGGATCGAGGGCTTTCCGCTGGTCGCCGATGCGCTGCGCGGCTATCGCGGCGACGATACCTGGTCGATCGGCGGCAAGCTGTATCGCGTGGCGGCGTCGCCGGTGATCGCGCGCGATCATTACGCGGGCTCGCTCGTCGTCGGGCAGGAGGTGGCGGGCGAGCTGGCGCAGTCGATGAAGCGCGTGCTCGACGTCGACGTGGCGTTCCTCTTGCGCGGGCGCGTGCTGGCGTCGTCGGCGCAGCTTCCGCTATTGGGACAGCTGCCGCTGGTCGTCGATCAACACTTCGACGAGATGGCGACCAACGGGCGCTCGACGCCGCTCGAGGTCGATCAGGGCGGCGAGGGATATCTGGTGGTGCTGGCGCCGTTCGCCGGCGAGGCGGAGGATCACAAGGCGGCCTACGCGCTGATCGTGCCGCGGCGGCCGGCGGTGACCTTCGCGTATCTGGCGTCGCAGCTCTTGGCCACTGATCCGAAGACGCTGCCGTGGATTCAGCTGGCGCCGATCGGCGGCGCGCTGCTCATCGCGCTCATCATCGGGTTCGTGCTGATGCGGCTCGAGGCCATCGGGCCGACCAAGCGGCTGGCGCGCGACGCGCAGGCGCTGGCGCGCGGAGAGCTCACGCGGCTCGACGACGACAAGCACCCGGGGCGCTTCGGGACGGTGGCGCGCGCGGTCAACACGACCCTCGATCGGCTGGGATCGTCGTCGCGCATGACGGTGACGCCGCCGCGCCCGTTCGGCGCGGTGTCGGAGCCGTTCGGCGCGTCGCGGCCGGAGCCGTTCGCGGCGCGCGAGCCGCGGCCGACGCCGTTCGCGCCGCCGGCGGTCGAGGTCTACGAGCCGCGGCCGGTGCTGATGCACGAGCGGCCGCCGCAGCCGGTGGCGACGCTCGAGCCGCAGACGGACAACGAGCCGCCGTCGACGCCGGAGTTCGAGAACCGTGCCACCAACGCGCGGGCGCGCGCGCCGTCGGCGCCTTCCCTGCCGGCGCTGACCGACGAGCGGCCGCCCGACACCAGCGAGCTGCGGCCGACGAACGTGCGCGGCAACGACGGACGCGGCCCGGTGGCGATCGCGGGACCATCGGCGCCGACGATGCAGGCGGACGCGCCGGGACGCACCGACACCGAGCCGACCAACATGGGGCCCGACTTCGTCGAGTCGCCGTCGGAGGTGTTCACGCCGATCACGCACAAAATTCCGACGCCGCGGCCGATGCCGGCGCCGCAGGGGTTCAGCGCCGCGGGATCGAGCGTGCAGAAGGATCCGTTCGACGATCAGACGGCGGTGGCGAGCCCGACCGAGGCGCTGTTGCGCGCGGCGCGCGAGGTGTCGCAGGTGGCGCCGAATCCGGCGGAGGAGGCACTCGACGCCGAGTTCCGGCAGGTCTACCGCGACTTCATCGAGACCAAGCAGGCCTGCGGCGAGTCGACCGAGGGCATCACGTTCGACAAGTTCTCCGGCAAGCTGCGCTCGAACCGGCAGCAGCTGATCACGCGCTACGCGTGCAAGTCGGTCAAGTTCCAGGTCTACGTCAAGGACGGCAAGGCGGCGCTCAAGGCCACGCCGATCACGGCGTAGCCGGCGTCGCGCGCGGCAAGGCGACGGTGAAGACGGCGCCGGCGCCGGGCGCGCCGCCGACGCGGATCTCGCCGCCGTGGTCGCTGACGATGCGATGCACGATGGCGAGGCCGAGGCCGGTGCCGCGCGGCTTGGTCGTGAAATAGGGCGTGAACAATTTTTCGCGCGCCTCCTCGCTGAGGCCGGGGCCGTCGTCGGCGACCTCGAGCTCGACGCGGCCCCGCTCGATGTCGGCGCGGGTGGCGACGCGAATGCGGCCGTTCGGCCCGGCGGCGTCGCGCGCGTTCTCGACGAGGTTGATGACGACCTGGGTGAGCTGCTCCTTGTCGGCGAGCGCGCGCGGCAGATCGCGCGGCAGTGACAGATCGAGCGAGGTCTGGCCGCCCTTGTAGAGCGCGAGCGCGCTGTCGACGATCTCGGAGACGTCGACGGGCGCGAGCGTCGGCGCCGGCATGCGCGCGAACGAGGAGAACTCGTGGACGATGCGCTTGAGCCGGCCGACCTCGTCGAGGATCGTTTGCGCCGACTCGCCGAAGAGCGCGTCGAACTGCTCCGCCGATTTTCGGTGCGCGCGCTGCAGCGTCTCGATGGCCATCTGGATCGGCGTCAGCGGGTTCTTGATCTCGTGCGCGATGCGCTGCGCGATCTCGCGCCAGGCGGCGACGCGCTCGGCGCGCACCAACTCGTCGCGCGCGCCGGCGAGATCGCGGGTCATCGAGTTGAACGTGGCGGCGAGCTCGCCGACCTCGTCGCGCGTGCGCACCGGCACCGAGGCGTCGAGCGATCCGCCGGCGACGGCGACGGCGCCATCGGCGAGCTCGCGCAACGGGCCGGTGATGCGGCGCGCGACCAGGGCGCCGGCGAGCAGCGCCAGCACGAAGCCGCCGACCGCGAACGCGCCCGACGCCCAGCTGATGCGGGCGAGCACGTCGCTGAGCGTGTCGTTCGAGACGGCGATCTCGACGCGCGCCGCGGCTTCGCCATCGGGGCCCGGCAGCTCGATGGTGCGATGCTGCCAGCGCTTGGGCGGCGCCGGCGCGTTGGCCGCGATCAACGTGCCGTCGGCGGCGTAGAGGCGCGCCGACGGATCGAGGCGGCGCACGAAGGCGTCGCCGACCAGCCGCCCGCCGACGATGACCACGCCGGCGGCGCGATCGCCAAACTGCCGTTGCACCTGCCGCGCCGACTCCAGCGCGAGCACGTCGCGCTCGCGGCCGCCGTCGAA
>DASXOU010000851.1:0-6499 GCA_036494045.1 Polyangia bacterium
GCCGCGCGCTGGCCGTCGTCGGTGTTTCACGGCGTGTGGCGCATCCTGTTCACCTTCGTGGTTCCGCTCGCGCTCATGACCACCTACCCGGCCCTGGCGCTGCTCGGACGGCTCGATTCGTTGACTGCGTTACGTGCGTTCGGTGGGGCGATCCTGTTCGTTCTGGCGGCGCGGCTCGTCTGGCGGCGCGCCATCGGACACTATCGCTCGGCGTCGTCGTGAGGTACTCTGATCGCGTGAACCGCGACCGACGTTTGATCTGCAAGGCGACCATCGCGCTCGGTGCTGCTACGTTGATCCCCGCGTGTGGCAACAGCACCAAGATGACCGAGAGCTGCAGCTCGGCTTCGATCGGCGTCGGTGACGCCGACAACTTCCCCAACGACACCGGCATGAACATTCCGACCGGCGAAGCCAAAGTGGGCATGTCGATCTTCATCTGTCACGACGCCGACGGCTTCTTCGCGCTCGACGCCGGCTGCACGCACCTCGGCTGCGACGTCGCGCTCAAGAATCCGACCGACCTTCAGCAAGGGTTCGCCTGCCCGTGTCACGGCGCGACCTACGACGGCAACGGCGAGAATCCGACGACGCCGGCGCCGGCGGGTCTGACGCACTATCTCGTGTGCGGCGAGCCGTCGGGCGAGCTGGTGGTCGACCTCAGCACCATGGTCGATCCCAAGACGCGCTTCAATCCGTAAGGCATCGCGCGCGCGGCCTGCTACGCTTACGAGGTGAAGCTTACCGTCGCTGTCGCGCTCGTCACTACCCTTGCGAGCGGCTGTTGGAGCGGCGACTACCTGGCCAAGCAGGGCGTCGGCCAGCTCAAGCTGTTGCGCGCGCGCCGGCGCATCGCCGACGTCTTGCACGATCCGCACGTCGACGCCGAGACCAAGCGGCGCCTGGCGCTCGCCAAGGAAGCGCGCGAGTTCGGCGTGCGCGTGCTCGGCCTGCGCGGCGGCGACGAGTTCACCCGCTTCGTCGACTCGGCGGGCGCGCCGATCGCCTGGAACGTCGTCGCCGCAAAGAAGGACAAGCTGGAGGCGCACCTCAATCGCTTTCCCATCGTCGGCGCGATTCCCTATCTCGGCTTCTTCGACGAGCGCGACGCCGCGCGCGAGGCCGAGCGCCTGCGCGCGCAGGATCTCGACGTCTACGTGCGGCCCGTGGCCGGCTACTCGACGCTCGGCATCACCGCCGATCCGATCTACTCGTCGATGCTCGAAGGATCGGACGCGCGCATCGTCGAGGTCACGCTGCACGAGATGACGCACGCAACGGTCTACCTGCCCGGCCACAGCGATTGGAACGAGAGCTTCGCCACCGTCGTCGGCTCCGAAGGCGCGGCCGAGTTCTTCGCGGCCAAGGGCGACGCGTCGGTGGCGGGCAAGCTGGCCGACGAGGCGCGCCGGCGCGATCGCGACGTCGAGACCTTCTCGCACTTCTTGGCGCCGGTGGTGCGCTCGCTCGAGTCGCTCTACGCCGAGACGGCGCTGTCGCGCGCCGCCAAGCTCAAGGCGCGCGAGCGCATCTTTGCCGACGCGCGCAAGCAGTACCTGACGCTGTTTCCGACGATGCCGGGCAAGAGGCCGGGCGTGTTCGCGGCGGCGCCGCTGAACAACGCGGTGGTGCTGTCGTTCAGCGTCTATCACGCCTCGACGCCGGACCAGCGCGCGCTGCTCCACGAGGTCGGCGGCAACCTGCGCGCGTTCATCGCGCTCAATAAGCACGCCGTCGAGGACGAGGACGATCCGATCGCTTACTTGGCCGGCTACAGGCGCGCGACTGTGAAGTAGATGTCGATGAACTTGCCCTTGCGCTCGGCGGCGCCGATGAAGACGCCGTCGGAGACGCGGCGGCAGAAGTCGTTCAGGTTGCCGTAGACGAGCGTATGCGTGCCCTTGTCGTTGGGCGCGATCGCCGGCCAGCCGTCGGGCGCCTTCGCCGGCAGGCGCGTGTAGTCGACGACCAGCTCCTTCGCTCGCCCCAGCGCGGGCAAGATCGTGAAGTAGCCGGGGCCGGCGAACCACAAGTTGATCCCTTTGATCGCGTTCCAGCCGATGTAGGCGCCGTCCATGCGCACGACGCGCTTGTCGACGTCGGTGAACATGGGCATCGAGTTGCGCCCGACCCAGCGCCCCTCGCTCTTGCCGGGCGCGATCAGATCGTCGAGCGTCAAGGGCGCGCCGTCGGCGGCGAGCGCCCACAAGCGGCGCTGCACCTTGGCGCCGCGCAGCTCCGAGACCTGGCGTACGCGCTCTTCGGGATCGAGCGCGTCGAGATGCGCGGCGACCTCGGCGAGCGTGAGGTCGGCGCGACGGAGGATGTCGACGAGCGACGTGTTCGTGCTGGCAACCGCGACCATGCGCGGAGCGTACTACATCTTCGTCAATTGGAAGTCGGTCGTGGTCGCCATGCCGCCCGTGACGGTGATGGTCTTGGTCACCGGGTTGAATCCGGCGGCCGACGCCGTCGCTTCCCAGGTGCCGGCGGGAACGTTGGTGAGGTTGTATTTCCCGTCGCTGGCGGTGGCGGTCGAGGTGAAGAGGCCGCGGTTGAGCGTGACCGTGGCGCCGGTGATGGTCTGCGCGGTGCCCATGTTGATCCAACTAATTTGACCGCTGGCGGTGCCGGTCGCCGGCGTGGTGGTGGCGATCCACGCCTGGTAGTGCGCCGCCGCCTTGGTCTGATAGCCTTGTTGATCGACGGTGATCATGTGCAGGACCCAGATCCCGTCGGCGAGGTTCGACAGCTGCAGCTTCTCCTGCGTCGTCGGGATGAACGTACCGGTCACCTGCGTCGGGATGGTGTTGGCGTAGTGATCGAGGACGTAGCGCACGCCCTGGTAATTCGAATTCGCCGTCGGCATCGACCACGTGAAGTACGGGTTGTGGTTCGTCGACCAGGTGCCGGGCGTGTGCGTCGAGGAGGTCAGCGCCGGCGGCGCGGTGTTGATGTTGATGCGGAACACCGACTCGACCAGGCCGATGTTCGACATGTTGTCCTCGGTGACGATGTGGAAGTAGTTCGCGCCCGAGGTGAGCTGCGACGGATCGATCGACTGCAGCTCGTTGGCCAGGAACATGCCGCCGTTGGTCGTCGTCGGCGGGTTGTAGTTGTTGCGATCGAAGAGCACGTAGTAGCCAAGGCGCGTCGGATAGGGCTGATTCCACGAGAGCGCGACCGCGTTGAAGGCGTCGTTGTAGGTGAGCGTCGGATCGGGATGCGTCGTCGACGTGATGGTGATCGGCGGCAGAAGGCCCTTGGTGAGCGTGCCGCTCACCGAGCCGCTCGTCGTCACTTGCGAGCCGTAGAGGATCTTCACGCGGCCGGGCGCGCCGGCGCCGCCGTAGCCGTAGGTGTAGCTGGTGTTGACTTGCGCGCCGCCGGCGGCGGAGACGATGCCGGTGCCGGCGATGGTCACGCTGTCGGACGCGAGGAGAACGCCGCCGCCGGCGCCGCTGCCGCCGGCGTAGCTGCCGTTGATCGAGCCGGTGGTGCCGTCGGCGGAGACGCGGCCGGCGATGGTGATCGCGCTGCCGGCGATGAGCTGCACGACGCCGCCGCCCAGCCCGCCGGCGACGCCGCCGTAGCCGGAGCCGCCCTTGCCGCCGTGACCAACGGCGGAGTCGTTGGCCGAGCCGAAGCCGACGCCGGCGGTGCAATAGCCGCCGTATCCGGCGCTGCCGCCGCCGGCGTTGCCGCCGCCGCAGCCGCCGTAGGAGCTGGCGTTGGTGGCGTCGGCGGCGCTGTTGGCGGCGCCGGGATTGGCGACGATGGCGCCGCCCTGGTCGACGGCGATGGTCTTGGCGCGGATGGTGAGCCCGGTGTTGGTGCTGAGCGTGGCGTTGGCCATGACCTCGACGGCGCCGGCGACCACGACGGTGCCTTCCATCGTCGTGTTGGTCGAGACGGTGAGCGACGGCAGGATGCAGCTCGACGTGGCCGCGTCGCAGCCGGTGGCGCCGCACATCGCCGACTGCGTCCAGGTCGTGCCGGTCGCGTCGCAGGTTTCGACGTTGGTGCCGTTGCAGCGCGCGGCACCCGGCGCGCAGCCGCCGGTGCACAGCCCCGCCGAGCAGGCGACGGTGCAGTTCGACGACCACAGCCAGGCCGAGCCGGCGGAGTTGCAGATCTCGACGGCGCTGCCGTTGCACTGATAGGCGCCGGGCGTGCAGTTGACGGTGTTGATGCACGCGCCCATCGAGCAGCCGAACGCGCACGACGAGGTCTGCGTCCAGGCGCCGTTGACGCACGCTTCGATGTCACCGATGGCGCTGCAGCGCATCGCGCCGTTGGTGCAGGTGATGCACATGTTCGACGTGCAGGTGCCGCCGCCCGGGCAGAGCTGCGCGAGCGACCAGTCGAGGCAGCCCGACGCCTGCATGTTGCACGTCTGCAACGAGTCGCTGCCCACGCAGCGCTCGTCGCCCATGGCGCATTGATCGGTGCACGAGGTGACGCAGTTGCCGCCCGAGCAGACGTCGCCGCTGGCGCACGGGATCGGATCGGACCAGTCGCGGCAGCCGGTGGCCTTGAGCTCGCACGACTGCACGCCGGTGCCGGAGCATTGCGTGGCGCCGGGCGCGCAGCGATCGGTGCAGGCGGCGACGCACGCGCCGCCCGAGCAGACCTGGCCGTTGGGGCACGCGGTCACCGTCGGCGACCAGTCGTTGCAGCCGGACGCGTCACCGATGCAGGTGCGGTAGCCGGCGCCCGAGCAGTAGGTGGCGCCGAGCTGGCACTGCGAGCTGCACGACGCGGCGCAGACGCCGCCCGAGCAGACCTGGGGCGTGGTGCAGTCGGCGGGCTGCGACCAGACGCCGCAGCCGGAGCCGTCGTCGGCGCAGGTCTGCACGCCGTTGCCGTTGCACGCGGCGGCGCCGATCGAGCAGCCGGTCGGGCAGACCGGGCCATTGCCGCCGGTGCCGCCGTCGCTGCCGCCGCTGCCGCCGCCGCCGGTGCCGCCGTTGCCGCCGTTGTCGGCGCCCATGTCGCCCGATTGGGCGCCGGGGCGGCTGACGACCGGGGCGCAGCCGACGACGAAGCCGAGGAGCCCGACGGAAAACGCGCGCGCAAGGGTCATGCGCCGTAGGTACGGAGCCGTCGGCAAAATCTTGCAGGGAACCGCGCGGGCGGCGCGGTGTCGAATTCGACACGGAGGCCTTCATGCGCATGTCACTCGTCGCCCTGCCGCTCGCGCTCGTGGCGCTGCCCGCGTGCACCAGCACCATGAGCTCGGATCCGACGCATGTCGCCGTCGAGCTGCGGCACTGCTTCGAGGCGGTGGCGCCGCTCGACGTCGCCGACAAGGCCAAGGTGCTGGCGCCATGCGCCGAGGAGAAGGGTCCGGCGCTGATCGCGCAGCTCGAGTCGGTCGAGCCGCGCGCGCCGCAGGCTGACTGTCACGCCGACGCGCTCGCCGGCGCTCGCCGCGCGGTCGGCGCGATGCAGGATCTGTTGAAGGTGTATCGCCGCGCCAAGGGCAACGATGCCGGGCCGCGCGCGATCGCCTCGGCGCGCAACATCGATCAAGGGCTCACGCAGCTCCAGGACGCGCTCAGAATCTGCATGCCGTAACTGACCCGCGGGTCATTCGTGTTATGGTGCGCGCATGCTTCCCGTCGAAGAAGCGCGCAACAATCCATTCGCCCCCGGGCTCATGAAGGGGCGCGTCTGCATCGTCACCGGCGGCGGCACCGGCATCGGCCGCGCCACCGCCGTCGAGCTCTTGCAGCTCGGCGCGCGCGTCGCCATCGGCAGCCGCAAGCCCGAGCACCTCGAGCCGACGGTGCGCGAGCTCTCGTCGCTCGGCGAGATCGTGGCGCTGCCGTGCGACATTCGCGAGCCGGAGTCGGTGGCCACGTTCGTCGGCGGCGTGCTCGACAAGCTCGGCCGCATCGACGTGCTCGTCAACAACGCCGGCGGGCAGTTTCCCACCTCGGCCGAGCAGCTCACGCCGCGCGGCTGGGAAGCGGTCGTGCGCAACAACTTGAACGGCACCTTCTACATGACGCGCGAAGTGGCGACGCGCGCGATGATCCCGGCGCGCGCGGGCGCCATCGTCAACGTCATCGCCAACATCGCGCGCGGCTTTCCCGGCATGGTGCACACCGGCGCGGCGCGCGCGGGCGTCGAGAACATGACCAAGACGCTCGGCGTCGAGTGGGCGCAGTTCGACGTGCGCGTCAACGCGGTCGCGCCCGGCATCATCTACTCGTCGGGGATCGCGCAGTATCCGCCCGAGCTCGTCGAGATGGGCGTGGCGCGCACACCGCAAAAACGGATGGGCTCGGTCGAGGAAGTCGCGCACGCGATCGTGTACCTGGCGTCGCCGGCGGCGGCGTTCGTGACCGGCACGACGCTGCAGATCGACGGCGGCGCGTCGTTGTGGGGCGACACCTGGATCATCCCGCCGCGCGCTCAAGGTGGCGCGTGAGCGGCGCCATGCGCGCCGGCTATCTATTGTTGCGCGTCGCGGTGGCGGCGATCTTGTGCA
>DASXOU010000852.1:0-6987 GCA_036494045.1 Polyangia bacterium
CGTCGTCGTCGTCGCTGCTGCGCCGCCCGTGATCATCGCGCCGCCAATCGAAACGCCGCCCGTCGCCGAATCGCCGCCGGTTGCCGAATCGCCGCCACCTATTAATGATGCGCCTGCACCAATTCCCGCCGCCGTAATTGATGCGATCGCACAACAACCGCCGGCCGCCCCGCCGCCGCTCGCCGCCGCGTCGTCCTCGCTCGAGGAAAAGATCGCCCTCGTCTGGTTCACCCGCATCGGCGCCGCCATCCTCCTGCTCGGCGTCGCCTGGTTCTTCAAGTACGCCGTCGACAACAACTGGATCGGCCCGCTCGGCCGCGTCGCCCTCGGCGCCCTCGCCGGCGCCGCCACCCTCGTCTTCGCCGAATCGACCCGCCCGCGCACCCGCGCCGTCTACGTCCAGGTCCTCACCGGCGTCGGCCTCGCGCTGCTCTTCTTCACCGCCTACGCCGCCTACGCCTTCTACCATCTCATCCCCGCGCCGGCCGCCTTCGCCGCCGTCGCCGTCATCACCCTCCTCGGCGGCGCGCTCGCCATCCGCCACGCCGGCGAGCCCATCCTCATCCTCTCGCTCGTCGCCGCGCTCGTCGCGCCCATCCTGCTCTCGACCGGCGAAGATCGCCCCGCCGCCCTCTTCTCGTATCTCTTCGTCCTCACTGCCGCCGCCTTCTGGGCCGCGCTGCGCATGTCGTTCCGCTGGGCGACCTGGCTCGCCATCCTCGGCCCGCCGATCCTCTTCGCCGGCTGGTACGGCAGGTTCTTCGACGTCACGCCGCCGCCGGCGCAGCCGCTCGTCGACGCGCCCATCGAATCGCTTACCGGCCACTACTACGCGCTCGCGCATCGCGCCGCGCCGCTCGTCGCCGTCGCCGCCTTCTTCGCCGAGTGGGTCGCCGTCTACGCCGCCGCGCGCCGCCGCGCGCTCGCAAAGCTATGGCCACTAGCCATCCTCTGCGCCGCCGCGCTCGCCGCCCACGCCGGCTTCGCCGCGCTGCTCTACGATCGCCCCGTCGTCCTCGGCGCCGTGCTCGCCGCGCTCGCCTTCGCCTCGTCGCTGCTCTTCGGCCGCGAGAACCGCCGCGAGCTCCTGCTGCTGCCGCTCGGCGCGTCGTTCATCGTCCTCGTCACCACCGTCCACGGCGCCGCCCACCCCGACGTCGTCGGCGTCATGGCGCTCCTCGCCCTGTGGGGCGCCATCTACGCGCGCGCCTTTTTGCAGGATCAATTCGCCGCCGGCAAGACGCCGACGCCGCTCATGCTCTGGGCTTCGACTGCCGTCGTCGTCGCCGTCGGCATCGCCGCGGGCGTTCTCCTCAACGACTCGCACCCGCGCATCTTCGGTCTCGCGCTCACGGGGCTCTCGCTCGCCCTGGCGGCGCTCGCCGTCGCCGCCGCGCGCCCCGTCGTGGCCACGGTCGCGGTCGTCCTGAGCGCGCTCGGCCTCGCCGCCGTCAGCGTCAGCGTCGCGCCGCACCACGAGCATCGCCTGGTCGCCATCTTCGGCGTCTGGGCCGCGGTCTACCTCGGCAGCATCGCCTGGGACGTCCTGCGTCGCGGCGCGCCCGCCACCGCGCTGCGCCTGGTCGTCTTCTCCACCGCCGGCCTCGCCTTCGCGCTCCTGGCCGAGCTGCAGACCACCGACGACGAGTGGCTCCTCCGCGCCGCGCTCCTCGCCGCCGTCGGCATCGTCGACCTCGCGTTCGGCGCCGTCCTCACCGCGCGCGCCCGCGCCGGCGCCACCGTTCTGCTCGGCCAGGCGCTCGCGCTCTTCGCCGGCAGCGTCGCCTTCTGCTTCTCGGGCGCCACGCTCACGCTGGTGTGGGCGGCGATGGCCGCCGTCGTCGCCGTCCTCGCCGCTGGCGAAGAAGATCGCGCCTGGCTCGCCGGCGCCGCCGCGCTCTTCGCCGTCGCCTTCTGGCACTTTCTCGCCGTCGATCTGCCGCTCGCCGAAAACCAGCGCGAGCTCTTCTTCGCGACGATGGGCGCGCGCGGACGCCTCGCCCTGCCGCTCGTCTTCAACGAGCGCGCCTTCGCGCTCGCCGGCCTCGCCGCCGCGCTCTTCGTCTCGGCGCGCGCCGCCGCCCGCCGCCGCGCCGCCCGCTTCTTCGCCATCTTCGGCGCCGGCTTCCTCGTCGTCGCGCACCTTCTCGTGCTCACGCTCGTCGTCACCGAGCTGCACGCCGCCGTCGTCGCCACGCCGCCACCGCCGTTAGGCCTCGACGCCGCCGAGTTCCAAGCCTTCGTCGTGCAATACGCGCAAGCGATCGGCCACGCCGAGAACACGCTGCGCATGACCACCACGCTCTGTTGGGCCGTCTACGCCGCGCTCCTCGTCGCCATCGGCTTCGGCGCGCGTGAACGCGTCCATCGTTACCTCGGCCTCTCGCTCTTCGCCGCGACTCTGGGCAAGCTCGCTCTCTATGACATCTGGAACCTCCCACGCGTGTTCCAAATGATGGTCCTCCTCGCCGTCGGCGCGCTCCTGCTCGGCGCGTCGTTCCTCTACGCCCGCTTCGGCCGCCGCCTGGTCGCGCTCATACGCGACGGCGGCGTCGACAAAGCCGCCGTCATCCTCCTCATCACGCTCGCCGCCGCGCGCGCCTTCGCCTTCGACAGCTCCAAGCTCGAGTTCACGCGCAGCGTCGAGAGCGTGACCGCGCCCGGCCTCTATCACGTCGAGGTCGACGCCGATCTGTGGCGCCACGCGCACGCCGACGATCTCTCCGATCTGCGCCTCGCCGCGCCGGATGGCAGCGAGGTCGCCTGGCTCTTGCGCCGCGTCCCCGCGCCGCAACCAGCGCAAGAGCGCGCCGTCACCGTCGTCGATCCGGTGCAGCTCCCCGACGGCTCGGCGCGCGCCGTCCTCGACTTCGGCGCGCCCGGCCTCAAGCACTCCGAGGTCCACCTCGCCGTCGACGCCGCCGGCGATTGGTTCCGCCGCGCGCGCCTCGAAGTCTCGAGCGACGAAGCCTCGTGGGCGCTGCTCGCCGAAGGCGCCTACGTCTTCCGCGTCACCGCCGCCGGCAGCGTCGCCACCGGGACGACGCTGCGCTATGCCACCTCCGACGCGCGCTACCTCCGCGTCACGCTCTTGCCGTCGCCGTCGGGCCCGCCGGTGCGCATCACCGGCGCCAGCGCCGCGTTCGTCCCGCCCGAGTCGCACGCGCCCTTGCGCCTCCTGCCCACCATCAAGCCGCAGCCGGTCCCCGAGCCCGGCGACGCGCGCGCCACCTCGTACACGATCGATCTCGGCGCCGCCGGCGTCCCCATCGCCGAGATCGCGCTCGACATCACCGATCAAGCCTTCGAGCGGCGCGCGCTGCTCGCCGCCGCCAACCATCAGACCTACTGGGCGCCCGTCGCCGCGACGCTGCTCTATCGCGTCGCCCCCGCCGAGGCCGGCAAGCTCGTCGAGGAAAACGTGCACGTCTCCGGCGACGACACGCGCAAACGCTATCTTCGCCTCACCATCTATAACGGCGACGATCAGCCGCTTTCACTGCGCGGCGTCAGCCCCGCCTACGTCGCCAGCGAGCTGGTCTTTCGCGCGCCGACCGCCGGCGTCTACACGATCTACGTCGGCGGCGACGTCCCCGCGCCGCACTACGATCTCGCCGCCGTGCTCGCGCGCTCGGGCGAACAGCCGACGCTGGCCGCGCAGCTCGGCACCATCGCGCCCAATCCGGGCTTCGGCCACCTGGCGACCCCGCCGGCGCCGCCGCCGTTCTCCGAGCGCTACAAGCTGCCCATCGCGCTCGGCCTGGCCGCGCTGCTCGCCGCGCTCGCTCTGTGGACGCTCGCGCTCATGCGCCGCGCGCGCGCCAACAAGAGCTAGCGCGGCGCGAATTTCCAGATCACGCCGTCGAGCGACACGACATAGAGCTCGCCGTCGGCGTCCTCGCCGAACGTCGAGATGTTGGCGAGCTGCAGCTCGGGATCGATCGTCGCGCGCCAATCCCACTGATCGACGGCCGCGCCGCTGCGCCAGCGAAAGCTGCGCACCAGCGCCGTGCAGTAATCGGCGTAGAAGTAGACGCCGTCGAGCATCGGCAGCCGCCGGCCGCGATACACGTAGCCGCCCGTCACCGAGCAGCCCGCTTTGTGGTTGTACTCGACGACGGGCAGCGTCATCCCGTCCCGTTTACACGAAGAGCCCGAGCGGCAATGCAGCCCTTCCATGATCTTCCAGCCGAAGTTGCGCCCGTCGAGCGTCCCGGCCGGCACCACGTCGATCTCCTCCCAGCGATCCTGCCCGACGTCGGCGATGTACAAGTCGTTCGTCTTGCGATCGAAGCTGAAGCGCCACGGATTGCGCACGCCGATGGCCGCGATCTGCGGCGCCGGCTTTCCCGGCGCGTCGACGTCGAGCCGCAACATCTTCGCCAAGAGCGCCTTTGGGTTCTGCCCGTTGCCGAACGGATCGTTGGCCCAGCCGCCGTCGCCGAGCCCGGCGTAGAGCTTGCCGTCGGGCCCGAAGACGAGCTCGCCGCCGTTGTGATTGTTGAACGGATGCCTCACGTAGAGGAGCTCGCGCTCGTGATACGCGCGATCGAACTCGACGATGCGGATGTTGCCCCTGCGATCGGTGTAATAGATGTAGAAGCGCCCGTTCTCGACGAACTTCGGGTGAAACGCCAGCCCGAGCAGGCCCTGTTCGGTCGCGCCCGACACGCGATCGCGCACGTCGAGAAACGGCGTCGGATCGCGCTTGCCGTCGCGCAGCACGCGAACGATCCCGATCTTCTCGACGACGAACAGCCGCCGCTCCGGATCGCGCGGCGCGTACGCCATCGCCACCGGCTGCCGAAAGCCGCTGGCGAACGGCACCAGCTTGACCGCGCGCGCGATCTCGGGCGGCGGCGCCGGCGGCGGCGGCTCGACCGGCAGCGACTCGGCGCTGGCGCGGCAGCCGACCACGAGCAGCATCGACAACATCGCCGCGCGCTTCATGGCATGAGATAGCGCAGCACCAGCGTCGTCACTTCCTCGACGAGCGCCCCGCGCGCCGGCGCCGTCTCGCCGTGGATCATCGCGCCGTGCGTGAGCGCCTCGATCGACTGCACCACCACGAACGCCGCCGTGTCGAGGTTGAGCCCGTCGCGCAGCTCGCCGCGCCGCGACTCGAAGTAGACGCGCGCCAGCTTCTGCATGCGCCCCTCGACCTCGTGCACGCGATGCAGCCGCCCGACGCGCGGCACCTGCTCGTTGAGCACGCGATGCAGCTCGGGCTCGACGGCGTGCGCCTCCAGCATCAAGGTCACCATGCGCTTGACCGTGACCGGCAGCGGCGCGTGCGCCAACGCGAACATCTCCGCCTCGAGCGCCGCCGACATGGTCTCGATGTGTCGCTCGACGAGCGCCGCCACCAGCGCCTCCTTCGACGGAAAATACTGATACAGCGATCCGATGCTGACGCCGGCCGCGTCGGCGATGCGATTGGTGCTGGCGCGGTCGAATCCCTCCTTCACCAGGACGCGAGCCGTCGCCGCCAGGATGACGTCGACCGTCTCCTTGCTGCGCTGCTGCTTCGGCATCTTTCGCGGGACGGTTCGCGTACGTGGCGGCATGGCCCCTCCCTTGCAGCTCTTGCAAACATCGTTCGCGGCAACACGAGTAGCAAACATGAGCGAACGCTCGCATTATAATCACATGGGTTCGTCCGCGCAATCGTCCCCGGCGCAATCGAAGTCCCTCCGCGGCGCTCCGCTGGTCGGCAGCCTCTTCGAGTTCCGCAACCATCGCCTGGCGCTGCAGCTGCGCATCGCGCGCGAGTGCGGCGACCTCGGCCGCTTCCGCATCGGCCCCATCCCCATCTACGCCGTCTCGTCGGCCGAGCTCGCGCATCAAGTCCTCGTCGAACACGCCGACGCCTTCGTCAAGAGCCGCGGCCTCGGCAAAATAGCGCGCCCCATGCTCGGCGACGGCCTGCTCACGAGCGAGCACGAAAAACACCGCCGCCAGCGCAAGCTGATCGCGCCCGCCTTCACGCACCGCCGCATCGCCGCCTACGCCGGCGCCATGGCCGAGCTCGCCGAGCGCGCGCAAGCCCGCTTGCCCGACGGCGCCGTCGTCGACGTCGCCCACGAGATGATGCGCCTGACCCTCGCCATCGTCGGCAAGACCCTCTTCGACACCGACGTCTCCGACGAAGCCGACGACGTCGGCGCCGCCATCACCGCCGCCAACCACTACGTCTCGGAAGCGGTCACGCGCCTGCCTTCGCCGTTGTGGCTGCCGACGCGCAAGAACCGCGACGCGCGCCGCGCCATCGCCACCATCGACGCCATCATTTATCGGCTCATCGCCGCGCGCCGCGCCGCCGCCGTCGATCTCGGCGACGTCCTCTCGACGCTGGTGCTGGCGCGCGACGAAGAGACCGGCGAAGGCATGAGCGACCAGCAGATCCGCGACGAAGCCGTCACCCTCTTTCTCGCCGGCCACGAGACCACCGCCAACGCGCTCGCCTGGAGCTTCCACCTGCTCGCGCGCCACCCCGACGTCTACGATCGCCTCGCTACCGAATCGCGCGCGCTCCTCGCCGGCCGCACGCCGACGATGGAAGATCTGCCGCGCCTGCCGCTCGCCGCCATGGTCCTGAAGGAGACGATGCGCCTCTATCCGCCCGCCTACATGGTCGGCCGCCAGGCCGAGCGCGACGTTCCGCTCGGCGGCATCACGCTTCGCCGCGGCGACACCCTCTTCGTCAACCTCTACGCCATGCATCGCCGCGCCGACATCTTCGACGCGCCCGACGAGTTCCGTCCCGAGCGCTTCGCCCCCGAGCGCGAGAAGCTCCTGCCGCGCGGCGCCTACTTGCCCTTCGGCGCCGGGCCGCGCGTGTGCATCGGCAACCACTTCGCGCTCATGGAGGGCCAGCTCATCCTCGCCCACCTGGCGCAAAAGCTGACCTTCCACTACGACGGCGCGGACATCGAGCCCGAGCCGCTGGTCACGCTGCGCCCCAAGGGCGGCCTGCCCGTGCGCGTC
>DASXOU010000853.1:0-7549 GCA_036494045.1 Polyangia bacterium
TATGAAGTCGGTCGCTGGCATTCCGTTCTCGACGATCATGATGTTCATCGCCGTCGCCGCCGGCACCATGGCCGTGCTCGTCGGCGTGCTCCACGGCTGGACCCCGTTCTGGACGACGTCGCGCCAAAAATGGCGCGCCTACGAAAAATGGGCGAACGACGAGCTGCGCGCGCTCTACTCGCCGCTGCGCGCCAAGGACTTCGCGTTGCGCCACGTCGGCGCCATCGTCGCCGGCGTGCTCACCGGCGGCGTCATCCTCGGCTCGTGGGTCTACGGCGTCATCCTCGGCATCTTCTTCGCGTACGTGCCGGTCTTGTGGATCGAGCGGCAGAAGTCGCAGCGGCGCAAGGCGCTCAACGAGCAGCTCGACGCCACCTTGCAGTCGATGGCCAACACCATCCTGGTCACGCAGAACCTCGAAGACGCCTTCGCGACCATCGCGCAGCACTTCGATCCGCCGATCTCGCAGGAAGCGGACATCGTGGTGAAGCAGGTGCGCCTGGGCACGCCGATGGACGAGGCGCTGCGCGACTTCGCCGGCCGTTGCCACTCGCGCAACGTCGACGCCATCGTCACCGCGCTCACTGTCGGACGGCAAACCGGCGGCGAGCTGCCCAAGGTGCTCGAGACCACCGCCGGCGTGCTCCGCGAGACGATGCGCGTCGAAGGCGTGATGGAGTCGAAGACGTCGGAAGGCAAGGCGCAGGTCGTGGTCATGGGCCTTTTGCCGTTCGTGTTCGGCGGCGCGCTGCAGATCATCGATCCCGAGTGGATGCAGCCGCTGTTCCGCGATCCGATCGGCTGGGCGATCATCGCGTTCGCCTGCTTCCTCGAGTTCGTCGGCATCGCGCTGGTGCGCAAGTTCACGAGGATCGACGTATGAGCTCCGCCATCGCCAACATCAATTGGTCGCCGATCTATCTCGGCGTCGCGCTCGTCGCTGCCGCGGCGGCCGCGGCCGCGTCAGTGCTGCTGTTCATTCCCTCCGACATGCGCGATCCGGTGCTGCGCGGCTATCGCGCCACGCGCCGCCGCGATGCGCTCGCCGCCTCGGCGCTGTTGCGCATGTTCTGGCCGCTGGTGCGCCTGTGCACGCACTACGCGACGCTGGTGAACGCCAAGGATTGGAAAGAGAAGAAGTCGCTGCAGCTGCGCAACGCCGGCGAGCCGATGGGCCTGTCGCCCGACGAGCTCCTCGGCTTCAACATCGCCACCACCATCGCCGGCGTCGCCATCGCGCTCCTGTTCGCGTGGCTGCTCGGCATGGGGTTCGGCATCGTCATCGTCGGCGCCTTCCTCGGCGTCATGCTGCCGAACATCTGGCTCTCGGAAAAAGCGCAGAACCGGCTGGCCTCGATCAACCGCGGCCTGCCGCAAGCGCTCGACCTCATCGTCTTGTCGATGGGCGCCGGCCTCGACTTCATCGGCGCGGTCCGCCACGTCGTGGAAAAATGGAGCGACAAGCGCGATCCCTTGTGCGAGGAGCTCTCGCGCTTTCTACACGAGCTCTCCCTCGGCAAGACGCGCAAGGAGGCGCTCGAAGATCTCGCCTATCGCGCGCCCACCGAGCTGGTCAAGGCGTTTGTCGCCAACGCCATCCAGGCGGAGAAGCGCGGCACGCCGCTCGTCGAGATCCTGCGCATCCAGGCCGACGTCGCGCGGACCAAGCGCTTCCAGACCGCCGAGAAAATCGCGGGTCGCGCCGGCGTCATCATCCTCATGCCGCTCATGTTCATCTTCGCGTCGACGGTCCTCATCATGTTCGGCAGCCTCATCGTCAAAGGATTCCGGGGGCAATTGTTCTAATGAGCATGCCCGCGGGCGGTCAGGGCGAAGCGACGGCGACGGGGAGACCGTTCGTGCTGCTGGTGTCGCTCGTCGGCGGCAAGCCCATCCCCTATCCGTTCGATCAGCCGCGCGTGCTCGTCGGCCGCGGCGTCGACGCCGATCTGCGCATCGAGCACGCCGGCGTGTCGCGCTGGCAATTCCTCGTCGAGCGTGGGCTCGGCTCGGCCGGCGAGCCGCGCTTCCGCATCACCCCGTACGAGGCCACCAACGCCACCTACGTCAACGATCGCGCCGCCGTCGAAGGGACCATCGTGCCCGGCGACGTCATCGCGGTCGCCGACGTGCGCGTGGTGCTCGAGCGCAAGATCGAGAAGGCCAAGAAGTCCAACAAGCAGGACCTGCCGGCCTCGCGCATGATCCTTCTGACCGCCGTCGTCGGCATGGCGCTCTTCGTCGGCTATTTGTTCTTCGGCGGCGGCGACGACGAGAGCGCCGGCGAGCTCGCCACCGCGCAGACCAAGCTGTTCGGCGAGATGCCCATCATCCGCTGCTCCAATCCCGTCGAGTGCGACACGCGCGCGCACGACGCCTACAACCGCGCCAAGAAATTCTTCGCGCAGGCCGGCGCCGATCCGGGCAACCTCTATCGCGCCACGCTCGAGTTCGACAAGGCGGCGCACTTCCGCGAGCAGTCGGGCCGCCCGCTGGCCGACATGGCCGACGTCGGCGCGCTCGAGGATCAGGCGCGCGCGCGCTCGGAAGCGGAGTTCGCCGACGCCAAGTTCCGCCTGCAGCGCGCAATGGCCGCGAGCGATCTCAAGCGCTGCGCCGTCGAGGCGGCGGCGCTCGCGCACATCGTGCCCGACGATCAGCATCCCTATCGCGTCAAGCTCGACGCCTATCGCCGCACGCTTCCGAAGCCGAAGGAAAAAGGAGTGGGCGAATGATCCGCCTTCCGCTCGGAGTGCTGCTGCTCGTAGGTTGCGCGGCGCCGCAAAAGACGGCGAATGGGCCACGCCCGGTGAAGGACGTGTCGCCGTTGGAGAAGCAGTTCGCCGATACGCCCGACGATCCGAAGGTCAACCTCGAGCTCGGCGATCGCGCCGCCGCCGGTGGCGATTGGCTGCGCTCGGAGCAATATTATCTGCGCGCGGAGGCGCTCGGCGTCGCCGAGGAGAAGATCGTCCCGCGCTTGCTCAGGGTGCTGGTGATGGCGCGCCGCTACGATGAAGCGCTCTCCCGTTGTCGCAGGCGCCTCGATCATACGCCCACCGATCGGGCTACGCGCCTCGTCGAAGCGGCCATCTACGAAGCGCTCGAGCGCCCCAAAGAGGCCGAGCGCGAGCTCAACACGCTGGTGCGCACGCGGCCCGACGATCCCAATCCGTACCTCGCGCTCGGCAAGCTCTACCGCGACAGCTACAACGACGCGACGCGCGCGCGCGCGATGTTCGCCAAGTACCTCACGCTGGCGCCCAAGGGCGAAGAAGCCGATTCGATCCGCTACCAGATGGACGAGACCGCGCCCGACCCCGCGCCGACCGAGGCCGCGCCGACCGAAGCCGCGCCGACCGAGGCGGCGCCGTGACCATTCCCGACGCCGTATTCGCGCAGACGCTGCTCGGCTTTTTGGCGCCGGTCGCGCCCTACCTGCGCGACGATCGCGTCTCCGAGATCATGATCAACGGCTTCGAGGAGGTCTACGTCGAAAAGGGCGGCCGCCTCGAGCGCACCGACGCCCGCTTCGCCTCCGATCACGCGCTCGAATCGGCGGTGCGCAACATCGCGCAGTTCGTCGGCAAGACGGTGAGCGCCGACCATCCGGTGCTCGACGCCCGCCTCCCCGACGGCAGCCGCGTCTGCGCCATCCTGCCGCCGGCCGCGCGCCGCGGCATCTGCGTCTCGATCCGCCGCTTCCCCAAAGAGCGCCTCACCGTCGAGCAGCTGCTCAAGTACGGCGCGCTCACCGAAGCCGCGCGCAGCTTTCTCGAGGTCTGCGTGCTCCTCAAGCGCAACGTCATGGTCGCCGGCGGCACCGGCTCGGGCAAGACCTCGCTGCTCAACGCGCTGTCGTCGTTCGTGCCCAAGCAGGAGCGCATCGTCGTCATCGAAGACTCGTCCGAAGTGCAGCTGCAGCAGCCGCACGCGGTCTATCTCGAGGCGCGCCCGCCCGACGGCAAAGGGCGCGGCGCCGTGACCATCCGCGATCTTCTGCGCGCGACCCTGCGCATGCGGCCCGATCGCATCGTCGTCGGTGAGTGCCGCGGCGGCGAGGCGCTCGATCTCATCCAGGCGATGACCTCGGGCCACGGCGGCTCGCTCTCGACGGTGCACGCCACCTATCCGCACGACACCTTGCACCGCCTCGAGACCCTGTGCCTCATGTCCGACGTCGAGCTGCCGCTGTCGGCGATGCGCGCGCAGATCGCCAGCGCCGTCAACATGATCGTGCAGACCTCGCGCATGAACGACGGCTCGCGCAAGATCACCCACGTCGCCGAGTGCCTCGGCCTCGACGAGGGCGGCCAATATCGCCTCGAGATGCTCTTCGAGTGGAAGCAGTCGGGAGTCGACGCCAAGAGCGGCCGCGTCCTCGGCACGCTGCATCCCACGGGGAATTTGCCGACCTTCGTCGAAGAGGTCACCGGCGCCGGTCTATCGTTGCCGCCTGAGATGACGCGGTGATCGGCGAGGACGCATGATCGGCGACGACGAGAACACCAAGATGTCGTCGCTGCCCACGCCGACGCCGGACGACCAGCCGACGGCGGCGCACTCCGACGTCGGCATCGTCGCCGAGCTGCGCGCGGTCTTCGGCAACGGCGAGAAGAAGACCTTGCCGCTCTACGCGCTGCCCGATCAGATCGTCGTCGGCCGCGGCACCGCCAGCGACTGGCAGCTCGACGATCCGTCGCTCTCGCGCAAGCACTGCCAGTTCAAGTGGAACGGCAAGCTGCTCACCGTCGAGGATCTCGGCTCGGCCAACGGCACGCGCGTCGGCGCCAAGTCCGCGCGCCAGCCGACGCCCGTCGGCACCGACGACGTGGTGCAGCTCGGCACCGTCATGGTGAGCTTCGTCCCGCTGCGCGGCTTCGCCGAACGCGACGGCGGCCGCAACGTCGACGCCGAGGCCACCAAGCTGGTCAGCGCGCCCATTCCCGCCGGCGGCGCCGGCGAGACCACGCCGAGCCCGATCAACGTCCGCCCGCCGCTGTCGCCGCAAGCTACCGTCGTCAAAGCCGCGCCGCAGTCGGGCCCGCCCAACGCGCGCGCCGCCGTCTTCCATCCCGAGCGCGACGCCGCCGGCCCCGACGACCCGACGCGCCAGTGGGATCCCGACGCCGCGCTCGTCCACGCGCCCGAGCGCGCCTTCGACGCGACCGAGATGGTCGCGCGCGTCAAGTTGGCGTGGCGCACCAATCGCCGGCCGTTCGTGCTCGGCGGCGCGGCGATCTGGATCGCGCTCCTCATCGCCCTCATCGCGCTGAAGCAGCCCAAGCAAACCGACGACGACGACGTCGCCGTGGCCACCAAGTCCGTTGCCACTCCGTCGGGCGCGTCCCCTTCCGGCGCGTCCGCTTCCGGCGTCGCCGTCACGCCGTCGGGCGCGACGCCGTCGACGAACGACAGCGCCGCCGGCGACAACGTCGTCGAGCCGTCGACCGATCGCGACCAAGATCTCGCCGACGCCATCGCTGCCTACGACAACGGCCGCCCGCAGGAAGCGCTGCGCTACTTCCGCCGCCTGTCGACCGATCCCAAGGACAAGACGGCGAAGTTCATGGTCGGCCTCATCGAATCGCGCGGAGCCGCGACGCCATGAGGTGGCTGCCGCTGGTCGCGCTCGTCCTCGCCGCCGCCTGCAGCGAAGAGGCGTCGCGTTTTCCCGTCGTCGTCACCACCGAGACCGACGACGGCCAGCCGCTCGCCGATCTTCCCGTCACCGTCGGCCGGACGCCGGCCGGCCGCACCGACGCCAGCGGCCGGCTCAAGATGCGCGTCGTCGGCAAGGAGGGCGCGCGTATCGCCATCACCGTTCCCACGCCGAAGGGCTACCGCGCCGCCTCGACGGCGGACGCGGTCATCCTGCGCCGCCTCGGCAACATCGAAGGCGGCGGCGGCCACCCGCTGCCCATCGAGCACGTGGTCAAGTTCGCGCCGCTGCAGCGCCAGTACGCGGTGCTCGTTCGCGCCGGCCTGCCCGGCATTCCCGTCGAGACCTTCGGGACGCAGCAGGCCGTCACCAACGACAAAGGCGTCGCCATGTTCCTCTACGAAGGCACGCCCGGCGACGAGCTCCAGGTCAAGCTGGTCACCGACGGCCGCCCCGATCTGATGCCGCACAGCCCGACCTCGAGCTTTCTGTTGGCCACGCGCTCCGAGGCGTACCTGGTCAAGGAACACTTCACGTCGATGAAGAAGGCGGTCCACAAGAAGCACGGACCGTCGGGCCCGAAGCGCCTCTGACGCGGCGCTCCGGTAACCCGAGTAATGGGGACAACAGACCCAAGCCGGAGGTGCGAGTGTGTACCACAGGCATCACCCGGCGCGGTCCGACCAGCCTTCTTTCGGCGGCTTAGGCCTCGATAGGTATGGCATTCCTCGTGTAAAGCATGCGCTTGATCGCCGCCTCGCTAGCGGAGTACGATGAGGTGCGGTCGAACTGACGCGATGACTGCTCTAGTACACATATTGAAGCGACTGCACGCCGACCAAAGCGGCGTGGTCATGACCGAGTATCTCGAGATCCTGCTGCTCGTCACCCTCGGCACCGCCCTGGCGATGGCGCCGCTCGGCGCGTTTCTCATGCACTACTACGACAACGTCGAGTTCCTTTCTGGTTTGCCCTTTCCATAGGAGGAGATCATGGTCCGTTCCCTGGTGAAGCGTTCGCGCAAAGACAGAGGCATCAGCTCCGTCGAGTACATCATCATCCTGGTGCTCGTGGCGCTGACCGGCATCGCGGTGTTCAAGCTGTTCGGCGGCACGATCAAGGACAAGATGACGACCGCGAACACGGCCGTGCAGGGCGTCAATCCGCAGTAGCGGCTGCGGATCATGGGCGCGCTGTTCTCGGGCACCGTCGGGCCTGCGCCGGCGGTCGTCTTGCTCGTCGTAGCGGTGGCCTGCGCGGTCTCCGATCTATGGAAGGGCAAGATCTATAACGCCATCACCTATCCGGCGATGGCGATCGGCTTCGTGCTGGCGGTGATCCAGCACGGCGCGTCCGGGATCTTCTTCGCGCTCGGCGGCTTCGCCGTCGGCTTCTTCCCCGCGTTCGTCTTGTTCGCGCTCGGGGGAATGGGCGGCGGCGACGTCAAGCTGCTCGGTGCCATCGGCGCCATTGCCGGCGCGGTCGCCGCGACGGAGACGCTGATCCTGGCGTTTCTCGTCGGCGGCGTCTTCGCGCTCGGCAAGCTGGCGTGGCACGGGCGGCTGTTCGCGACGTTGGGGCGGACCTTGCGCTCGATCGTCGGCGCGCTGTGGCCGGGGCTCGCGCCCGCCCGCGCGGCCGACGAGAAGCGGCTGGAAGTGCGCTTCGGCGTCGCGATCTGCGTGGCGCTGGTGGCGACGCTGTGGGATCTGCGCTCGGGCGCGTTGTCGAGCCTACTGTGACGGGAGGCGTGATGCGGCGACTGGCGAAAGTTTCCGCAGCGGCGGCAGCGACGGTGGCGGTGGCGGTGGCGGCCGGTCTCGCGATCGGCGGCTGGGATTTCGTGCGCCAGCACCTCGGAACACTCGTCGTCGCCGTTGCCATGGT
>DASXOU010000854.1:0-11635 GCA_036494045.1 Polyangia bacterium
GTTGGACGATCTCGGCAATCGGCTCACGGTCACCGACGGGAACAATGCGACGGTCTCCTATTCGTACGACGAGCTGAGTCGCGTTCATTCCAAAGTCGACGCGGGCACCACGAGCATCTTCACCTACGACCGCTCGCCTACCGATTTCAGCATGGGTCGGTTGGCGTCGGTGACGGAGCGCGCGCTGACGACGTCCCTCAAATACGATCCCGCCGGCCGCGTCGCCGAAAGATCGCGCGTGCTCGGTACGGGCAATTCTCCGTTCGCTATCGTCGTCGACTATTTTTGGGATTTCCTCGGACGTCCTCAGGCCAAGGTGATGGGCAATACCACCGTGGGTTATCTATATCCCGATGGTCGGAATCTGCGCGAGGTGCAGGTCAACGGCCAAACGTTCGCCACCTTTTCCAGCTACGACGCCAATCGACTTGCTCAGTCGCGGATCACGCCAGCATCAGCGACGACGATGTTTCGCGACGCGCGCGGCATCCTCACCGATCTATCGACCACATCGTCGACGGGAGCTGTCCTCCAGAATGTTCACCTGGTCAATGACGTCAGCGGCTTCACTCATACCGTCACAGATCAGCGAAGCGACAAGACGGAATCATGGCCGGAACAGAGCGGTACGGTTTCGGTCAATACGGACGAATCGGTCTCGTTCACTTATGACGCCGACAATCGGCTGCAGTCCGCGACCAGCCCGCTGTGGGGTTCGCTCATCTACGGTTACGACCCCGAAGGGAACCTGCTGCAGAAGGGAAGTGTAACGTTCTCTCCGAATGGAAAGCAGATCGTCGCGTATTCCGGCAGTACATCCATTGCTACGGCGAATCTCGATAGCGCGGGGAATCGAACCACACTCGACGATCGTCGTGGACACACGATCTATTCGTACAACAACGACCATCAACTGGAATCTGCAAACCTGACCACCAGCGCCGGCACGGTCCTCGTCTCCTTCTTCAACGACTATGAGGGTGCGCGCGTTGAAAAGACGATCAGGAAACCCACCGGCGAGGCCATCGTCACGCTCTACAACGATGGAATCGAGCGGCGTCTGAGCACGACGCAGGCCACCGCATCTTCGACGACAGTGCATGTGGCGGCGCCAGGGGTCGGAGCCATCGCAACGATCACGACCGGGTCGATACCTGGTGAACCGGACTTAGGGGTTCCGTTGATTGGCACCACCTCGTGGGTGGGTGACACGATCACCGGACCTGCGGTCGGCACCGTCTTCTACGTATCCAACTGGATGGGAAGCGCCTCGGTGATGACCGATTCCGCGGGTAACTTCGAGGGGCGGATCATGTACCAGCCCTTCGGCGAAATGATGTCCACCGATATCGACCCTCATAGCCAGCTCGTCAGCGTTGGCCGCGACGTTGCCACGCCAAAGTTCAGCGGCAAGGAGCTGGACGAGGAAACGAATCTGACCTATTTCGGCGCGCGTTATTACGATTCCGCGTTCGGAAGATTCATTACTGCAGACTCGGAAATTCCGGGAAACGGATCTTTTCCGCAGGGTTTCAATCGATACGCGTACGCGTTCAACAATCCGGTAAAGCTGTTCGACCCTGACGGTCATGAGCCCTTCCCCAACGTCGAAAGCAACTACTACTTCGCAGAGGGTCCGTGGCTCAGGTCTTATAATTACTACGCAGGCATCGTCGGCGATTCGCGGTACGGGGCCCTCACCCGAACCGGCGCGGTTCTGAATGCTGCGCTTGTCTTCACGCCCGCGGCGGTCGAGGAGCTTGGCCGAGGGATCGCGAACATTTTTCATTATGCCGACATGGGGGGACAGCTCGCGGCCCGAGCGTCGCAGGAGAAGAACGTTTTCGCGAAGGTCGACGACTACAGCGCGTCGGTCGCAGACTTCTCGACCGCGTTCGGCAATTCGCTCATCGTCGCTGCGCCGCTGGCGAAGGCGGCACCGGCCCCGATTCCGGCGGCGACGGTGGCGCCCATCATCGCCAATGGAGCGCGCGGAGTGGCATCGGAGGCGCGCGTGCTGGCCGAAATGGGGCTGACAAAGAACACGACGGCGGTGTCGACCGCCGAGGGCGTGGCGATCCCCGATGCCCTGACTGATGCGTTGTCGGTCGAAGTCAAGGATCGAGCAAGCGTCAGCTTGACGCAGCAACTACGGATTCAGACACAAGCGGCGAAGGCGTCGGGGCGCCAATCGGTATTGGTCACCGGAACGAACACCGATGTCAGCGGTCCGGCAAAGAAAGCCTTTGATATTGTTATTCGTCGTGATGATCTCGGCCCACCATCTGCCCAGTGAGGTGCAGCGTGATCGACGTGGAATTGGAATTCGACGGTCGGGCGCTCGATCGTATCGTAGCGGCCTTTCTCTCTTTGCCGCCGGACCTGCGGCCGCAGTCGTACAGCGCCGGCGAGACTGACCCGGGCTCGTCCATCGATGATCAAAAGAAGTTCTCCGCATTCGTCAGCAAGAGTAAATCGGGATTCTTTCTCAAGCGTGCGGGTCTCGTGTGCAGTGTCAGAATCGCTGGCGATAAGTCGATCGTTTGCGACTGCTTCGTCGAGCAGGGTGCCGACGCTGCTCGCCGGCTGCTCACGCATCTGGCAAAGGCACGTCCATTGTTCGGCTACGCGGCGGATCCTGCCGAGCGAGAGCGGCGAAACCGGGTAGCCGTCGAGCAGGGGCAAAACAAGATTGAGGCGTGGGTGGGTCGCGATACGACGCGCTATGTTCCCGGGCTCTATTGGTTGACGCTGCTGCCGAGGGGGCTCGCCGAGTCACACAAGCTCCCTATCGATGAATTGAAACAGCGAGCGATGGAGCATACTCGCCTCGACGACGACCTGGACCTATTTCGCTTTTACAAGAATCCCGAGGACTGGAATGCGGCAAAGGACAAGATCGACGACCTCTATCGCATGGCTCCCGGAGTGTTCGACATAGAGAAGGTGCGGCCGTCGCTACCCGCTGCGAGCAGTTTTCTCGAATTGAATGCCCTACTGCAGAAATGGAAGTGATCGGAAGGATCCAGGTTTTACGTTTGGGCTTTCCGGATGATCTGCGCCTTGCTAGCGTGGGTGCATGGCATTGGCTCAGCGTCGGATCGAAGTCGTCGAGCTGCGTCGCATCACCAGCGACGCGGAGTACCGCGCCGCGCTCGCTCGCATCGAAGAGCTGATTCCGAGCGACGACCTCGAGTCGATCGCGGAGCTCGAGGCGTGGGCGAACTACGTCGAGGACTACGAGGAGCAGCGCCAGCGCAGCGCGCGCGACTTTTAGCGTAAGATCGTCGGGTGCGGCACCTGTGTGGGGTAGCGGTGCTCCTGATCGCGAGCGCGGCCGCGGGCGATACGCTGCGGCTCAAGCTCGCGACGCCTGCGCCCGAAGGGTCCGCCTACGCGCGCGAGCTCCACAGCTTCAGCCGCGAAGTCGCGAGCGCCACCGGCGGCCGCGTCGACGCCAAGTGGTACATGGGCGGCATCGCCGGCGACGAGTGGACGCAGATCGATCGCATGCGGCGCGGGCAGCTCGACGGCGCCGGCCTCGCGTTCGGCTGCGAGCGGTTGGCGCCGTCGCTGTTGGCGGTGCGCGTCGTCGGGCTGGTCCGTTCGCGCGACGAAGCCAGCTTCGTCATCCGCAGCTCCAAGGAGCGCATCGATCGCGAGATGGCGCGCGCCGGCTTCGTCGCGCTCGGCATGGGCACGCTCGGATCGATCGTCGCCTTCACGCGCACGCCGACGCGCACCCTGGACGACCTCAAGAAGCTGCGGCTATGGGTCTGGGACAAGGACGAGATTCAACAGCGCCTCTTGCGAGCGATGGGCCTGTCGCCGGTGCCGATGTCGATCGACGCCGCCGGCACCGCCTACGACGAAGGGCGCATCGACGGCTTTCTCGCGGTGCCCGGCGCCGCGCTCGCGTTTCAGTGGTCGGCGCGCGCGCGCTACTTCCTCGACTTCCCGCTCGGCGAGATGTCGGCCTGCTTCGTGATGTCGCAGCGCACCTTCGACGCCATGCCGCTCGACGAGCGCACCGCGGTCGCGGCGGCGGCGGCGAAGCTGAGCGCGCGCGTCGAGGACGTCGGCCGCGAGCTCGACCGGACGCTGCTCGAGCGGCTCTTCGAGAAGCAGGGGCTCAAGCGCGTCACGCCCGATCTGACCTTCGTGTCGGAGTTCCTCGAGCGCGCGCGGCTGGCGCGCGAACAGCTCGACGAGAAGCTGGTGTCGCGAGAGCTCATGACGCGCGTGCTCGGCTGGCTCGCGGACTACCGCGCCGAGCACTCGCAGAGCGCGGCACACTAACGCAGGAGCGCGGCGGTTTCGGGCGCGGCGGCGACTTGCGATTCGAAGGCGGGGTAGTCGACGCGCGCGGCTTGCTTGCGCAGGCCGGCGATGGTGTCGCGCGGCAGCGTCTTCGACGCCAGGTTGGCGAGCCAGTCGGGCAGGCTGCCGCCGGGATCGGCGAACACTTGATACTCGGCGTCGGTGGCGCGGCCGCCGTCGACGGGGATGAGGATCCAGTGGCCGCGCATCGACGGCATGCGCACCACGCCCTTGACCGGCGGAATCGCCGTGAACGGGATCGCTTCGAACGGCATGTAGACGCGATGCTTGTCGGGCTCGACGATCATCTCGGCGCGGTTGATCGAGTCGCGATCGGACACCGGCCACGGCGCCTTGGTGCGGTGATAGGCGATCTGCGTGCGCGCGGCCACGTTCTCCGCGACGAGGTGCGAGTCGCCGCAGCTCGGCATCCACTCGGCGCGGCGATCGGCGTCGCGGATGACGGCGAGCACGCGGCCGATGGGCGCGCGCACGACGCCGCGGCCGCGGAACTCCTTGAGCTTGGAGCCGTCGACGCTGCGGCGCTGGACGACGATGCCGTCCTTGTCGCTGACGCGCTCCCAGGCGCCGTCGTCGGCGCGCGCCGGTGTGGCGACGGCGAGAAGGAGCGCGGTGAAGAGGAGGCTGCGCATGCTTCGAGTAGGGATCACGATGCGCCGCGCGGAAAGCCGGATCCGCTGACGAGCGACTCACAATAGTTTGAGCCGCGCGCGTGGTCAGCTTCGCGCCGGGATGGTCTCCATGAGCAGCGCGATGCGGTAGGTGGCGGCGAGATCCTCGGACCAGTCGATGGCGATGCCGTCGGGCGCCTTGCGCACGACCTTGGCCTTGACGTCGACTTCGCGGCTGACGTCGTCGCTGGGGAAGAGCATGAGCTCGAGCGCGGCGCCGACCGCGGGCAAAAACGGAAGATCTTTCGGCTCGGCGCTGAGGAACAGTCCGCTCAGCGACATGTCGCGCACCGGCAGGACGATGTGCCGGCCGCCTTCGGCCTTGAGCATCACCGACGCGTGCAGGTGCACGCGCGCGCGCCGTCGCACGCCCGTCTTGGCCGCGGCGGCGGCGGCGGCAGGCGACTCGCTCGCCGCGCGCTCGAGGTTGCGCTGCTCGATCTCGTCGACGGCCTGGCGGCGCTCGGCGTCGCGGCGCGTGCGCTCGTCTTCCGCCTTGCGCTTGGCTTCGGCGGCGCGCTCGCGCAGCGAAGTGACGCGGCCGACCTGCTCGTCGCGCTTCTGGCCCAGCTTGGCGCGCTCGGCCGCTTCGTCGAGCTCGGCGCGATCGAGCGCCATCCGCTCGGTCTCGATGCGCTTGGCCTCGTCGTCGAGCTTGAGGCGCTCTTGCCGGCGCAGCGCCGCCGCTTCGTCGAGCCGACGCCGTTCCGCCTGCACCTTCTCGTCGACCTGCTCGTGCTCGGTGACACGCTGGCGCAGCGCCTCGATCTCGGCGCGCTCACTCTCGATGCGCTTGCGCTCGGCGACGCGGCGGGCGTGCTCTTCGTCTAGGCGCCGCCGTTCGCGCTCGAGCGCGTCCAGCTCGCTCTGCAGCCGTCGCTCTTCGCCCTCGAGGCGTTGCCGCTCGGCTTCGGCGCGCTTTTGATCTTCGGCTGCGCGCGCTGCTTCGTCGGCTTTCCGCTGCTCCCACTTTTGTGCGGCGTCTTCGATCCACGCGTCGTCGATACGCTTCTGATCGCTCACCGGTCGCGGCCCTCGCGCGCAATTGCGTCCAACGATCGTGCCACGAAGCGGGCGTCACCGCGAGTGCAGGTTGTGCGCGGGCCGTTACTGCGGGCCGTTACTTGCGCGTCGGCTCGAGCGGGAGCTTGGTGTGCTTGACGTCGAGCAGCGGGCCGAGCTCGTAGACGTTGCGATAGCCGTAGGTGTAGAGCGAGATGTAGGTCGAGACGTTGAGCGACGCGGCCGGCATCTTCGACGGGAACGCCTCCGGCTCGTTGCGAAAGTTGTTGTTGCAGTAGATGAGGATGCGCGCGTTCTTGTCGGGCAGCGTGCGCGCCAGGCTCTCGACGGCGATGTCGGGGAAGCTCAAGTTGATCGCGCCGCGAATGTGCAAGAGGTCGAACTTCTCCTTGCTGCGCGCGTCGAGGACGATGGTGCCGGGCGCGCGGCTCATCGCCAGGAAGTCGGCTTCGCTCACGCGATGGGTCTCGCGGTGCGCGGCGGCCTCCTGCGCCACCTTTAGATAGGCGGCCATGTCGATCTGCGGATTGGGGATCGACGAGTCGGCGACGGCGAGGCCGCCCGAGCCGAGGCCGACCAGGGCGAGCAGCATGGTGGGCTTGCGCATGAGGGATGTTACGCAGCCGCCGCCGAAACGATCCTGACAATCGTCACCGTCGTCCAGGCACGGGGCTTGAACCAAATGTCGCGAGGAGGTGCGCATGCGCAGGATCGTGCACTTGGTGGTTTCGGTCACCGCGCTCGTGGGCATGTTGGGAATCAGCGGCTGTTACGTCGAGCGCGAGCATCGCCACGCGTGGTACGGGCGTCCCGATCGTCCGATCGTCTGCCGTGGCTACGAGTGTCGCGAACGTCGTTGGTGGTAGCCGCTGGATCCGGTCAGCCGATCGGCACCGGCGCGATCACCGAGAGGTTGCCGCCGCCCGGATATTGGTAGCTCGTGTATTGCCCATAGCCCATGACTTGGATGCCCATCGGCTGATCGGACGTGAGCGTGTGTGAGCCGCCCGATGCGCCCGGCGTGAGCATGATGCGGAAGGTTGCGTAGGTGCCGCTGCCGACGGGCGTCGGCGTCGCCGAGACCGCCGCGCCGTCGAGCATGAGCTGCGCGTTCGCCGGCGCGACGACCATCACGTAGTTGACGTCGTAGTCGCTCGGCGCGAGGAACAGGTAGCCGAGGCGATACTGCTCGACGGCGAAGAAGAGGCTCTCCGACGGATCGCCGCGCTGGCTGATCCCCGGCGAGGTGGGATCGACGACCGATCCGCCCTGCATCACCGTCTCGGCGGCGAACGCTTGATCGCCGGTGACCTCGAAGTCCGTCGTCGTCGGCCCGATGTCCACCACTTGTCCCGCCATCAACGTCGCCGGCGCACCCGGCACGGCGGGGTTGTACGTCAGGTTGGTGCCGTCGAAGTTACCGATGAGCCGCACGGTGTGGCCGACGACGCTGCCGTCGGGTCCCGGCGGCGCCGAGACGACGTAGTGCTTGCCCAGCGTCTCGGCGGGGAACACCGACTCCTCGATGTGATCGCACGCCGCCGCCATCGACGGGTTGTTGGCGCAGAAGTCGGCGGCGATCACTTCGATCGGCTGATCGGCCTTGATGAGCGCGCCCGAAGGATCGAGATCGCTGCCGCCGAGGATGCTGCTGTCGACGGAGACGAGCTGCAGCACGTCGCCCTGGTTGAGCATGTATGAGCCGGTAGCGCCGCCGGCCAACGCGGCCACGCCGGCGCCGGCGACGATCGAGCTGTTGGGCGGGAGCTTCACCGTCACGGTCGTTGCGTTGGCGAGCCCGGTGATCGAGATCTGCTGGCCGGTCGAGTAGCCCGACTGCGCGTGCCAGCCGGTGATGCGATAGTTGCCGGTCAACGCCGTCGACGGCAGCAGCAGCGAGGCGTCGTTCGAGTACGAGAAGCACGAGTTGCCGTCCATGCACGCAGCCCACGCGGCGTCGCACGCCGACCAATCCTTGCCGGCAGGGCCGCCGGCCGGCTTGTACTCGAGCGCGTTGAACTGGTAGACGACGACGGGCACCGAGCTCACGAGGTGATAGGCGCCGCCCTGCACCAGCGTCGAGCTCATGAGCAGCTGGCCGCCGCCGCAGACGTTGTCGGCGCCCTTGAGCGCGGCCACCCACGGCAAGTAGATCTTTTGTAGCTGGCCGGCGCTGACCGTGACCGACTGCGAGAAGCTGCTCGGCCCGGTGACCATGACGTTGGCGTCGCTCGAGCCGGTGTTGGCGACGACGACGGCGAAGTCGAAGTAGCTCTGCACCAGGTTCGCCGTCACCGTCGGCCAGTAGTCGCAGCCGACGTACGACTTCTGCGCGGTCGCGTCGGCGCAGGTGACCGGATCGCCGCCCATGCTGCCGCCCGAGCCGCCGGTGCCGCCCGAGCCGCCGCCGCCGGTGCCGCCGGACGCGCCGCCGCCGCCGTGACGGCCCATCGCGCCCGAGCATCCCGCCGTAAGGGCAGCCGCGAGCCATGCGCCGGCCCACGCGGCGCGGTGAAGCTTCTGCAAATTCATGGGAACCCCTCCCGCGGCGGATACTACCGCCTCGCGATTATTGGTTCCACCGTGGCTTGCCGAGGGGACGGAAGTTATATTGCTCGGCGCATGCAACGAGGACCCGGGCCGGCCCGCCCCGCCGGAGGCGGCCGTGCCGTGTGGCGCGCGCTCGGCTATCTGCGCCAATATCGCATCGAGACCTTCGGGGCGCTGCTCGCGCTCATGTGCGTCACCGCGGCCAACCTCGCCGCGCCGCAGATGGTGCGCATCGCGATCGATCGCGGCCTTGCGCCCCATCGCTGGCAGATGGTGCTGGTCGCGGTCATCGGGCTGGTCGCCATCGCCGTCGGGCGCGGCCTCTTCAACTTCTTGCAGGGCTATCTCGCCGAGCGCGCGTCGCAGGGCGTGGCGTTCGATCTGCGCGACGCCCTGTTCGCGCGCATCCAGCGGCTCAGCTTCAGCTACTACGACCAGGCGCAGACGGGGCAGCTGCTCACGAGGTTGACCAACGACGTCGAGCAGGTGCGCACGTTCGTCGGCTCGGGCGTGATCCAGCTCGGCGCGTCGCTGACGATGCTCATCGGCTGCGCGATCCTGCTCTTTACGATCAACGCCGCGCTCGCCGGCGTGGCGTTCGCGACCATCCTTCCCATTTTCTACGTGCTCAAGGTGTTCGTGGGGCGCATCGGCCCGCTGTTCGGCCGCGTGCAGATGGCGCTCGGCAAGCTCAACGGCGTCTTGCAGGAGGATCTGCAAGGGCTGCGCGTGGTGCGCGCGTTCTCCGGCGAAGGGCGCGAGGCCGAGCGCTACGGCGTCATCAACCGCGAGCTGCGCGATCTCAACCTCGACGTCATCCGCGCCATCGCCAACAACTTCCCGTTCGTCAACTTGTGCGCGAACCTCGGCACCATCGCCGTCGTCGGCTTCGGCGGGTTGCAGGTGTTTCGCCATCACCTGACGCTGGGCGAGCTGATCGCGTTCAACAGCTATCTCGGGTTCCTGCTGATGCCGATCATGATGATCGGATTTCTCGCGGCCATGATCTCGCGCGCGGGCGCGTCGGCGCTGCGCGTGTTCGAGCTCCTCGACGCGCCGCTCGAGGTCACCGATGCGCCCGATGCCGAGGCGCTGCCGCCGCTGGTCGGCCGCGTCGAGTTCGAGGACGTGCACTTCCGCTACGCCGGAAGCGAGCGCGAGATCATGCGCGGCGTGTCGTTCACCGTCGAGCCCGGGCAGATGGTCGCGCTCCTCGGCACCACCGGCGCGGGCAAGTCGACCGTGATCAACTTGATCCCGCGCTTCTACGACGTCACCGGCGGGCGCGTGCTCGTCGACGGCGTCGACGTGCGCAAGGCGACCCTGGCGACGCTGCGCTCGCAAGTGGGCGTGGTGTTGCAAGAGGCGCTGCTCTTTTCCGGCTCGGTGCGCGACAACATCGCCTACGGCCGGCCCGACGCCTCGCTCGACGACGTCAAGGCGGCGGCGACGGCGGCGCAGGCGCACGAGTTCGTCGCTTCCTTGCCGCAGGGCTACGACACCATCATCGGCGAGCGCGGCGTCGGCCTGTCGGGCGGGCAGCGGCAGCGCATCGCCATCGCGCGCGTTCTCCTCACGCATCCGCGCCTGCTCATCCTCGACGACAGCACCTCCGCCGTCGACGCCGAGACCGAGATGGCGATCCAGGCCGCGCTCGATCGCCTGATGCGCGACTCGAGCTGCACCGCGTTCGTGATCGCGCAGCGCATCTCGACGGTGCGCGACGCCGATCTGATCCTCGTCATCGACGACGGCAAGATCGTCGCCAGCGGCAAGCACGAGACGCTGGTGGTCGAGAGCCGCATCTACAACGAGATCCTCGGCTCGCAGATCCTGCCCAACGAGGCCAAGGACGCGAAGAAGGAAGTCGCATGAGGTGGCAGGGACCGCTCGAGACGATGGCGTCGCAGGACCAGAAGCGCGCCGCCAATCGCAGTGCCGTCGCGCGCCGGCTCGTCGCCGAGCTGCGCCCGCATCGGCCGGTCGTCATCGCCGCGTTCGTCTTCATCGTCATCAATGCCGCCGGGCAGGCGGCGGGGCCGTGGATGGTCAGCCGCGCCATCGACCACGACATCGTCGGGCACAATCCGGCGGGCCTTCTGCGATCGGTCGCGATCCTCCTCGGCATCTACGTAACGACGGCGCTGGCGCAGCGCGCGCAGACGCGGCGCATCGGCATGACCGGGCAGCATCTGCTCGCCGAATTGCGCACGCGTCTGTTCACGCAGCTGCAGAGGCTGCCGCTGTCGTACTTCGACAAGAAGCCGATCGGCGATCTGATGTCGCGCCTGCTCTCCGACGTCGACACGCTGAACCAGCTCTTTTCGCAGGGCCTCACGCAGCTGCTCGGCTCGATCATCGCGCTCGTCGGCATCCTCGTCGCCATGCTGATCCTCAATTGGCGGCTCGCGCTCGTCTGCTACACGATCATTCCGGTGATGCTGGCGACGACCTCGTTCTTCGCCGCGCGCGCCCGCGCCGCGTTTCGCAAGGCGCGCCAGACCGTCGGCGACGTGACCGCGAACCTGCAGGAAGACATCGTGGGCGTGCGCCAGGCGCAAGCGCTCAACCGCACCGACGCCAACATCAAGAAGTTCCGCGAGCGCAACGCCGCCAACCGCGACGCCAACGTCTCGGCGGTCGGCATCACCTCGGCGTTCTCGCCGGCGATCGATATCTTGTCGACGCTGTCGACGGCGCTGGTGATCGGCTACGGCGGCTGGCTGGTGTTCGGCGGACGGCTCACCATTGGCATGCTGGCGGCGTTCCTCATCTACACGCAGCAGTTCTTCCGGCCCGTGCAGCTGGCCGCGTCGGTGTACACGCTCATCCAATCGGCGCTGGCGGGCGGCGAGCGCATCTACGCCATCCTCGACGAGGAGCGCGAGCCCGCCGATCGGCCGGGCGCGATCGCGCTCGACGAGGTCAAAGGGCGCATCACCTTCGAGCACGTCTCGTTCGCCTACGATCCGACGCGGCCCGTGCTCTCCGACGTCAGCTTCGACGTCGCGCCCGGTCAGACCGTCGCGCTCGTCGGCAAGACCGGCGCC
>DASXOU010000855.1:0-5282 GCA_036494045.1 Polyangia bacterium
CTCGAGCGGCGTGGCCACTGCTTGCGCCATCGTCTGCGGGCTAGCGCCGGGCAGCGCCGCCGAGATGTTGACCGTCGGAAAATCGACGCGCGGCAGCGGCGCCACCGGCAGCTGCGTGAAGGCGGCGGCACCGGCGATGAACAGGGCCATCGCGAGCAGGAAGGTCGCGATCGGCCGCTTGATGAACGGCGCGGAGATGTTCATGGCGCGGGCTCGTGCGCCGGCTCCTCGGCCGGCGTGGTCGCGGCTTTGTCCTTCTTGCGCCCGAACGTCTGCGCCAGCTGCTCCATATAAAGGTAGATGACCGGCGTCGTGTAGAGCGTCAGGATCTGCGAGAGGAGCAGGCCGCCGACGATGGTGATGCCGAGCGGGCGGCGCAATTCGGAGCCGGTGCCGGTGCCGAGCGCCAGCGGCAGCGCGCCGAGGAGCGCCGCCATCGTCGTCATCATGATCGGGCGGAAGCGCAGGAGGCACGCCTGGAAGATCGATTCGTCGGGCGACATCCCCTGGTCGCGCTCGGCCTCGAGCGCGAAGTCGATCATCATGATGGCGTTCTTCTTGACGATGCCGACGAGCAAGATGACGCCGATGAGCGCGATGACGCCGAAGCTCGAGTTGCATATGATGAGCGCCAGGATCGCGCCCACGCCCGCCGATGGCAGCGTCGACAAGATCGTGAGCGGGTGGATGTAGCTCTCATACAAGACGCCGAGCACGATGTAGACGGTGAGCAGCGCGGCGAGCAGGAGCAGCGGCTCCGACGCCAGCGATTCGCGGAAGGCGGCGGCGGCGCCCTGAAAGTCGCCGTGGATGCCGGGCGGCGGATCGATGTCGAGGATCGCTTGATCGATCGCCTTGACCGCGGCGCCGAGCGACTCGGTCCTGGCGGTGTTGAACGACAGCGTCACCGCCGGAAACTGCCCCTGGTGGCTGATCGAGAGCTCCGCGCGCTTGGTCTGGAAGCGCGCGAACGCCGACAGCGGCACGGCGCTGCCCGTCGACGAGCGCACGAAGATCTTGGAGAGCGCGTCCTCCGATTGTTGATCTTCGGGGCGCACCTCGAGGATCACGCGATAGAGGTTGAGCTGCGTGAAGATGGTGGAGACGATGCGCTGCCCGAACGCGTCGTAGAGCGTATCGTCGATCGCTTGCGGCGTGACGCCGAGCCGGCCGGCGGTGTCGCGATCGATCGTGAGCGCCAGCGACAGGCCGCCCGACGCTTGATCGGACGCGACGTCGGACAGGACCGGCAGCGTCCTGAGCTTGGCCAGGATCTTCGGCGCCCACTCCTCGAGCTCGTCGGCGTTCGCGTCTTCGATGGTGAATTGGTACTGCGTGCGCGACAGGCGGTTGTCGATCTGCAGATCCTGCACCGCCTGCATGTAGAGCGTGATGCCGTCGATCTTGGCGACCTGCGGCTGCAAGCGCGCGATGATCTCGGTGGCGTCGCTCTTGCGATCGTCGCGCGGCTTCAAGGTGATCGAGAAGCGCCCCGAGTTGGTGGTGACGTTGGTGCCGTCGGCGCCGATGAACGACGCCACCGACGCGACGTCGGGATCCTGCAAGATGACGTCGGCGAGCGCCTGCTGCCGCTCCATCATGCGCGAGAACGAGACGTCGGGCGCCGCTTCGGACACGCCGATGATGAGGCCGGTGTCCTCGAGCGGGAAGAAGCCCTTGGGCACGATGTACGCGAGGATGCCGGTGAATACCACCGTCGAGATGGTGGCGATCAGCGTCGTCCGTCGATGGCGCAGCACCCACGCCAGCGTGCGCTCGTAGAGGCGCGTGGTCGCGGCGAAGCCGGCCTCGAAGGCGCGCGCGAAGCGGCCCGGATGCTCGTCGGCGTGCGGCTTGAGCAGCCAGCCCGACATCATCGCCGTCAGCGTCAGCGACAAGAGCGCCGAGACGCCGATGGCGATCGCGAGGGTGACCGCGAACTCGCGGAACAGGCGGCCGATGAGCCCGCCCATGAACAAGAGCGGGATCAAGACGGCGACGAGCGAGACGGTGAGCGACACGATGGTGAAGCCGATTTGCTTGGCGCCCTTGAGCGCCGCGTCGAACGGCCGCTCGCCCTCTTCGACGTAGCGCGCGATGTTCTCGACCATGACGATGGCGTCGTCGACGACGAAGCCGGTCGAGATGGTGAGCGCCATCAGCGACAGGTTGTTGAGCGAGAAGCCGGCCAGGTGCATCACGCCGAACGTGGCAATCAGGGATAACGGCACCGCCACGCCGGGAATGATCGTGGCGCGCAAGCTACGCAAGAAAACGTAGATGACGAGCACGACCAGGAACACCGTCAAGACCAGCGTGAACTGCACGTCCTTGACCGACGCGCGCACCGTCTCGGTACGATCGGAGAGGATCGACACGTCGATCCCCTGCGGCATCGACGCCGCCAGCTGCGGCAGGAGCTTCTTGATGCGATCGGTGACCTCGATGATGTTCGCGCCCGGTTGGCGCTGCACGTTCACGATCACCGCGCGCGTCATCACCCGCTTGCCGGCGGGCGCGGATGGATCTTTGGGCCCAGCCCAACCGGCGAGCTGCGCGTTCTCCACGCCGTCGACGACGTTGGCGACTTCCTGCAGGCGCACCGGCGCGCCGTTGACGTAGGCGATGACGAGCGGCCTGAAGCCGGCGGCCTTCTCGATCTGATCGTTGGTGGCGATCGTGAAGTCCTGCCGCGCGCCGTCGACGTTGCCCTTCGGCTGATTGACGTTGGCGGCGGCGAGCGCGAGGCGCACGTCCTCCATCGACAGCCCGGTGCCGGCGAGCGCCATCGGATCGACCTGCACGCGCACCGCCGGCTTCTGCCCGCCGTTGAGCGAGACCAGGCCGACGCCCGAGACCTGCGCGATCTTCTGCGCCAAGACCGAGTCGGCGTAATCGTCGACCTGCGACAGCGGCAAGGTGTCGGAGCTGACCGCGAGCGTGAGCACCGGCGTGTCGGCGGGGTTCGACTTCGAATAGGTCGGCGGCGCCGGCAGCGTCGGCGGCAGCAGGTTCGACGCGGCGTTGATCGCCGCCTGCACGTCCTGCTCGGCGGCGTCGATGTTGCGGTCGAGCGAGAACTGCAGCGTGATCTGCGAGGTCGCGAACGACGACACCGACGTCATCTGCGTCAAGGAAGGCATCTGCCCGAACTGGCGCTCGAGCGGCGTGGTCACCGCCGACGCCATCGTCTCCGCGCTCGCGCCCGGCAGCGTCGTCGCCACGACGATGGTCGGATAGTCGACCTGCGGCAGCGCCGCGACCGGGAGCTGCTTGTAACCAAGCAGGCCCGCCAGCGCCACACCGATCATGAGCAGCGTCGTGGCGACCGGCCGTCGAATGAACGGCTCGGAGATACTCACGGGTTGCGCTTCTTTCCCGGTCCCTTGTTGGGCGCCGCCCCGCCACCATCGCCGCCGGCGCCGCGATCTTGCAAAACCGATCCCGGACGCAGCTGGCTCTGCCCTTCGACGACGACTTTGTCGCCGACCTCGAGCCCCTTGCCGATGATCACCGTGTCACCGACGGTCAGCGCGATGTCGATGGTGCGCTGCTGCGCTTTTCCGTCGGGGCCCGCGAGATAGACGAACGTGCCCGTCGGCCCGCGCTGCACCGCCGCCGCCGGAATCACCAGCGCCTGCTTGCGCGTGTCGACGAGCAGGCGCGCCTTGACGAACTGATTTGGCCACAGCTTGCGCGCGGGGTTGGGCAGCTTGCACTTGAGCTTGAGCGTCGCCGTCGCCTGGTTGATCTGGTTGTCGATGACGAAGAGCGTGCCATCGCCGAGCTTCTGCGTGCCGTCGCGGCTCCACGCTTCGACGGGCACGTCCCCTTTTGCCATCGCGGCCGTGATCGCCGGCAAGTCGTCCTCGGGCAGCGTCACGAACAGCGCCGCCGGATCGAGCTGCGTGATCACGACCAGGCCGGTGGTGTCGGCGGCGTGCACGATGTTGCCGGCGTCGACCTGGCGCACGCCGGTGATGCCGTCGAGCGGCGAGCGCACGTGCGCGTAGTCGATGTTGAGCTTGGCGGTCTCGGCCTGCGCTTCGTCGGCGTGCACGGCGCCTTCGGCCTGCCCGGCCAGCGCCGCTTGATCGTCGACCTGCTGCTGCGCGACCAGCTTGCCGCTCGCCAGCGTGCGATAGCGCTCGAGGTTGATCTGCGCGTCGTGCAGCTGCGCGCGATCGCGCGACATCGCGCCCTCGGCCGAGTGCAGCTGCGCCTCGAACGGGCGCGGATCGATGATGGCGAGCAGATCGCCCTTCTTGACCGCCTGTCCTTCGGTGAACAGCACCTTGTCGAGGCGGCCGTCGACCTGCGCGCGCACCAGCACCTGCTGCCACGCGGCGATCGTGCCCAGCCCCTCGAGCCAGACGGGCACGTCCTTCTTCTGCACCGTGGTGAGCGTCACCGGCACCGGACGATTGGCGCCCTCGCCCGGCTTGGCAGCGTGCGCGCCGTCGCCGGAGGTGCGAGAGCGAACCACGAGACCGATCACCACGACGACGATTGTGGCGATGACGGCATACAGAATCTTTCGCGAGGGGGCAGCCATGAGGTTTTCTGGATGCCCGAACAGCAATCGGCGCGCCACGGAAAAAGCGGTCATTGCGCCGATTTGCCGCGGGACTTCCTGTAACGATACGCTACAGCCGTCAGGAATCAATACATCCACGGCGGCGCGCGTCGTGACCAAGCCGAAGCGGCGTGCGCAGTCTCGCGGAGCGGAGCGGAGGCCTCGCTCTTGCTACTCCGGCGTCGGCGTGGCAACAACTGGGCTCATCCGTTACCGACTGCTCAGTATCGTGGTCCTCGGCGTGGTCACCTCCGCGCTGTCGCTGTTCGTGCTCGAGCGCGCGCTGTCGACCTCGATGCAGGTGCGGCGCGGGCGGGCGCGCGACATCGTGTCGACGGAGGTCGACCGTCTGGCCGCGACGCGGCCATCGGGGGCGGCGCTGGAGGCGGGCTCGTCGGCGTTCGTCGGCGTGCGCGGCGGCTGGGTGGACGATCCGGCCGACGTGGCGCGCGCGCCCAGCGTGCCCGCGGCGTGGGCGCCGACCATGGTCGACACGCTGTCGCGCGCGGCGACGACGCACGCGCACGTCGTCGGCGAGCTCGAGCAGCCGCCCAACACCTTGATCGTCGCGGCGGCGCCGGCGCAGACGGGCCTGGCGTGGGCGGCGTACTTGGTGATGCCGCTAAAGGCGCTGCAGACCTGGCGCCTCATCACCATCGGCCTCGCGTTCGCGACGGTGCTGCTCGTGATCACCGCGGTGTGGGCG
>DASXOU010000856.1:0-8380 GCA_036494045.1 Polyangia bacterium
CCTTGTCGGTCGTGTTCCTCCTCTACACCAAGGGATCGATCGCCTCGACGTTCTTCGTCACCGCCGGCACCTTCGGCGCGATGAGCGCGTACGGCTATCTCACCAAGCGCGATCTCACCAGCGTCGGCAACTTCATGTTCATGGGCCTCATCGGCGTCATCATCGCCAGCGTCGTCAACATGTTCATGCACAGCCCGATGCTCTACTGGGGCATCACCTACTTCGGCATCCTCGTCTTCGTCGGCCTGACCGCGTACGACACGCAGAAGATCAAGGAGCTGAACGTCATCGGCAACGCCGGCACCGACGAGGACAACAAGGAAGCGATCCACGGCGCGCTCATCCTCTACCTCGACTTCATCAACCTCTTCTTGTACCTGCTCCGCCTGCTCGGCCGCCGTCGCTGACGCTGGCAAGTTGCAGCTGCCCACGATCGATCTCGGTAACAACCTCGTAAACCGCTGATTCTCCGTCGACGCCACTTGGCGCCGCGCTTGCTCATTGCTCGCCGGATGCGCTTCGCGTGGCTTCTTGCATTTACCGTCGTCGGTTGCGGCGGCTCCGACAAATCGGGCGAGCCCGAAATCCTGCCGATGGATCTCGCCGTCTCCAACGTTGACGGCGGCGACGACGCGACCGACGGCGGCACGCTCGTCACGCTCGGCGACGGCGGCCCGGCGACGCCGATCCGCTACGTCGTGGTCATCGTCAAAGAGAACCACACGTTCGACAACTACTTCATGAATTTCCCCGGCGCGACCAGCGCCACGACCGGCAAGATGTCGACGGGCACGACGGTGACGCGCGCGCAGGCGCCGAGCGCCGATCTCGCCGGCGACAACCCGCACACCAATGCCGCCGCCATCACCGACTACGACGGCGGCAAGATGGACGGCTTCGACAAAGGCACGCCCGATCAACCGACGCGCCCGTACTTCTATTACGCCGAGTCGCAGATCCCGAATTACTGGAAGTACGCGCGCGCCTTCGCCCTCTTCGACAACTTCTTCTCGACGACGGCAGGCCCGACCTCGCCCGGCCACTTCGCCATCGCGGCCGGCCGGTCGCCGTTCCTCGACAATCCCTATTGCAGCGACGGCTCGACGACCTGCGCGCAAGGCTGCATCGCGCCGTCGCCGCTGTCGGTCGTCGACTCGCTGAATCTCAAGACGTGCACGATCACGTCGGGCCCGAGCTGCATCGACGTGCCCACCATCATCGACGTCCTGCCGTCGGGCACGACCTGGCGCGCCTACGGCACCGGCACGCAGCCGAACATCAACTCGCCCTTCAGCCTGGTCAAGAAGCTCGGCGGCGACGCGGCGGTCCGCGCCACGCACTTTCGCGACATGACCCACCTGTTCACCGACCTGGCCGCCGACGATCTCGCCAACTACATGCAGATCGACGTGTACAGCGGCCCCAACGAAGCCTCCGAGCATCCGCCCGACTATCCGTGCGGCGGCGAGAACTACACGGTGCAGATCGTCAACGGCCTCATGCAGAGCTCGCACTGGAAGGAGATGGCCATCGTCATCACCTGGGACGACTTCGGCGGCTGGTTCGACAGCGTCAAGCCGACGGAGCAGACCTGCGGCAGCGCCGGCGAGTTCATCAACACCGGCTTCCGCCTGCCCGCGATCGTCATCTCGCCCTACGCGCGCACGGCGGTCGTCCACACCAGGACCGAGCAGGTCTCGGTCACCAAGCTCGTCGAGGAATTGCTCGGCGCGCCGCCGATCTCGTCGATCGAGGCCAACGCGCGCGACGGCAAGGCCGGCAGCATGCTCGGCGCGTTCGACTTCACGCAGGCGCCGCGCGCGCCCTTGATCCTCACGCAGCGCACCTGCCCCTGATCATTTCTCGACGAGCTGCTCGAGCGGATGCTGCGTGACGTCGTCGCGCACCGCGGTCAACGTGCCGTCCGACTCCAGCACCGCGTGCTTGCACTTCGACACGCCGTCGATGTTCTGCTTGCGCAACGCCGAGCGCAGCTCCTCGAGCGTCACGCGCTCGCGCTGCAAGTTGCGGATGACGAGCTTGCCGTTGCGCACCAGCGGCAGGGGCCGCCCCTGCACCAGCCGCTCGAACCAGCGCCAGCGATAGGTCGCCTCGCCGACGGCAAAATTGATCACCAGCAGCGTCACGGCGCTGATGAGCCCGCCGCCGAGCGAGTTGTCCCCGGCGTTGATCGAGTTCTGCACGGCGTTGGCGAGCACGAGCAGCAAGATGAGATCGAACGTCGTCATCTGCCCCAGCTCCCGCCGCCCCGCGATCCGCAGCGCGATCATCAAGAACACGTACACGACGATCGATCGCACCACGAGCGCGAGCCACGGCGTTTCCGGCCGCCACAACGCGCTCATGACCAGCTCCACGTGATCTTCTCGAGCGCCGCGACAAACGCCTCCTTCGTCGCCGCGCGCACGATCGCCTCGCCGCGCACGAGAAACGCGAACCTGCTCTCCGGCATCCAGTACCCGCTTCCGCCCGGCCCCATCGCCTCCGCATAGGCCCGATCATGCGCCGCCTGATCGATCACCAGCGCAAGCAGCACCCAATCATCCCCGTCGCGATCGATCGTCGCTTGCGGCTCGTACTTCCCGAGCGTGATCGGCACCCGCGCCGTCGCGCGCAGCTCCTTCAGTACGGCCTCACGCGTCGGCCCCATGAACGGCGCCATCCATCACCTCCGCCCTCATCATCGTCAAAACGAGCGCACACCGCCAAATGCTCATCGTGCAGCGGGCGGCTGTTGGGGTGCGATTCCGGCGGCGTAGAGGACGCGCGTCGCGCGCAGCGCGACATCAGCGCGGCCGATGGAGGCAGCACCGCCCGCGAAGGCGGGCGGACTGCGCCGTTTTCCGACGCCGGGAGGCGCCTCCTACGGCTGGCCGCGGCCGAGCAGCTTGGCGACGTGGGCGAGGTAATATTCGGCTTCGCGCCGCGGCTCGAGCTCGCCCGTGTCGACGGCGACTTCGAGCGCGCGCTTCAGATCGCCGATCTGCCGCGACGCCGGCAGCTGAAAGTGCTCCATGATCACGTTGCCGATCCCCGTCGGCAGCGGCGGCACCTTCGCGTCTTCCTCGCGCAGCGTCTGAATCCGCGCCGACAGCTCGCTGATGTTGCGCAGCGCGTTCTGCCGCTTCCCCGGCCGCGCCGACGTGATGTCCGCGCGCGACAGATCCAGCAGATCGACCAGATGCTCCTGCAGCTCGCGATCGAAGCGCCGCACCGCCGAGTCGGTCCACGCCGCTTCGTACTGATTCGGCCGCAGATGATGCAGGATCAAAAACTTCAGCTTCTGCTTCATCGGCTTGTCGAAGCGAAAGCGCCGCGCCGTGTCCTCGAACATGCGCGCGCCCACCTCCGAGTGCCGATGGAAGTGCACGCCACCGTCGGGCGTGAAGGTCCGCGTCGGCACCTTGCCGATGTCGTGGAGAAGCGCCGCCCAGCGCACCGCCGGCCGCGGCACCGACTGCCGCACCACCTGCTTGGTGTGCTCCCAGACGTCCTTGTGCCGCCGCCCTGCTTCCTGCGAAAAGTCGACCGTCGCCTCGAGCTCGGGCAGCCACACGGCGAGCAGCCCACTGTCGTGCAGCCACTGCAGCGCCACGTGCACGCCGCGCCCGAGCAGCATCGCCTCGAGCTCGCCGCGCACCAGCTCGGGCGCCAGCGTGCGCGACGCCTCCGCCTGCGTCCGCGCGCGCGCCGTGATCTCGCCCGGCGGCAATTGCTCGTCGAGCGCGCAGCGGCGCGCGACCTCGAAGACCCACGCGGGGTCGTTACGCTCGACGACGTCGTTCATGCCGGTTTGAATCTGCCGCGAAACGCGCCGCCGATCTAGCGGAACGTGCCGGTAAAGATGATCGTCCGCTGATCGTCGCTCCATCGGCAGCGGGCGAGGAATTCGCGCAAGCGCAGACCGAGGGTCATTCGGTGGTGGAACCACCAGTCGACCGCCTTGCGCTGCGCGTGGACGCGGTCACGTCCACAAAACTCGATTAGCGTCGACTCCCCAAGCGGCACGCTCCTGTAAAATAATTGGTAACGGTGCAAGCAAATCTAGCGGGTCATTTGAGACAGCAGTCAATAAAATTTTGCACAAATGCTGATGGCACCGCGGTTGCTCTACCAGGGGTCATGATGCGCGGGATGATCACCGAGCACGACTTCGAGGAGTGCGAGTGCGCGTTCCCCGGGATCGTGCGTTACTATCGGGAATTGAAGGTCAAACCGGAGACGTTCCTGGAGCTCCTGTGGGGCTTCATTCACCAGGAATGTCATTGCGCCCAGGCTGTCCCAGTGGCGTCCCGCCCCGCCATCCCTGCCGTCGCCCGCTAACACGCCCCACGTCTCCTGCCTGACACTCTTCCTCGCAAGCTGCTGATCTTAAACGCACTACGCGATGGTACAACCAGTGAACTGCGTACTGTGACGAGCTGTCACGGTGAGTGGGGCACACGGACACACATGGCGGGTTCAGTTGTCATCGGCTTTCGGAGACGCCACCGAATTGACGCCAATCGCTTGGCGCCGGGCGGTTGTGATAAGGAGCGAGCATGCGCGCGGCGGCGATCGGCGTCTTCGACAGCGGCGTAGGCGGCCTGACGGTCGTCCGCTCACTGGCCGAGCGCTTGCCCAAAGAGGAAATCGTTTACCTCGGAGATACCGCGCGTGTGCCATATGGCTCCAAGAGCGCGGAGACCGTGGCCCGCTATTCACGCAACGCGGCGCGCTTTCTCGTCGGCGAAGGCGTGAAGATGATTGTGATCGCGTGCAACACCGCGTCGGCGTTCGCCCTCGATACGCTGCGCGCGGAGCTGGCGCTGCCGGTGCTCGGCGCCGTCGAGCCGGGCGCGCGCGCCGCCGTCGCCGCCACGCGCACGGGGCGTGTCGGCGTCATCGGGACGCTCGGCACCGTGCGCTCGGGCAGCTACGTGCGCGCCATCGCCGCCGTCGACGCGCGCGTGCACGTGACGGCGCACGCCTGTCCGCTCCTGGTGCCGCTCGCCGAGGAGGGCTGGCTCGACGACGACGTCGCGGCGGCGGTCGCGCGGCGCTATCTCGCGGCGCTCGCCGGCGAAGCGCCCGACGTCGACGTGCTGGTGCTCGGCTGCACGCACTATCCGCTGTTGCGCCCGCTGCTCCTGCGCGTCGCCACCGAGGTGTTCGGCCACGAGGTCGCGCTGGTCGATTCCGCGCAAGCGATGGCGGAAGTGGCGCGCGCCGAGCTTTCGCGCCTCGATCTCTTGCGCAGCGACGGCGACGGCGCGATGCGCTGCTACGTCACCGACGACGCGCGCATCGACGAGGTCGGCCACCGATTTCTCGGCCGCCACCTCGGCGAAATCTTCCGCGTCGATCTCTGACTAATTACCGCAGGTGCCGCCGTTGTTCGGATTGCAGGCGGAGAAGCCGAGCTGCTTGCAGTCGATGGTCTGCTTGACGCCCTTGTTGCAGAACTGCAGCTTGGTGCCCGTGCAGATGGCGCCGAACGTTCCGGGATCGCATTCGGTGCCGGCAGCGCAGGCAAACGCGGTGCTGCCGCTCGACGTGTAGCAGCTGAGGTTGTACCTCGCGCAGTCCTGGCGCGCCTCCTGCCCGTCTTCGCAGGTGACGAGGACGCTGCCGTCGCAGCGTAGCGTGTTGTCGGCGAGCGAGCGCGACGTGCACGCGGCGCCGTTGCCGCGGCAGTGCGCGCCGATGCCCGACGGATTGCACGAGGCGCTGATGCTCCCGCAGTCGGTCTGTTGCAGAATGCCGTTGTCGCACGTCTGCACGGTGTCGCCGTTGCAGGCGGCGGCGCCGACCGAGCAGGTGCCGAAGCCGCAGTCGGTGTTGCCGTTGTTGGTCACGCACATCTCGCCGACCGAGCTGCAGTCGAAGGTCTGGATGCCGTTGTTGCCCGCCGAGCCGGCGGCGGCGTTGCACTGCTGCCAGCTGTTGCCGACGCAGCTGGTGGCGGCGCCGCTGCACGTCGCCGGCGTATTGCCGCCGGCGATGCACTTTTTGGCGGTGGCGCAGTTGCTGCCGGCCGAGGCGATGCAGTTGACCTCGGCGGGGCTGAGGTGCGCGGCGGCGGCGACCGCGTCGTCGTTGACGAGCCCGACGAACTGCGTGCAGCTGCTGACGCCGCCGACGGTGATGTTGCACGCCGCGGCGGTGATGCACGCCTGCGCGCCCGACTGCAGTGAAACCCCGTTGCCGCAGCCCGCGACAAACAATAAGAGCAAGCCAAGTTTTTTCATTTTAGGTCTTCTTTTTTGCGTCTTCGGCGCGCCGCTTGGTGAGCGACTCGAGGATGGCGTCGACGCGGCGAACCGAGTTGCGCACCTTGTCTTCAGTGACGTTGTAGTTGGTCTGGAACTCGAGACCTTCGTCGTAGAGGAATGAGGCTGCTTCGTCGTCTTCGGTGTACTGCGAAGGGGTCTTGCCCTTGTAGGGCGACTTGCGAAAACCGTCGAGCTTGCCGGTGAGCCACGGCCACAGATCGCCGAGCACGTCGTCGAACACCTGGATGTCATCGTCGAGCTTGCCGTAGATCTCGCTCTCGAAGCGGGCGGTGAAGTCCTTGGCGGCGTCGCTGCCGTCGGCGACGATCTTCTTGAGCGCGGCGCGAACCAGGAGCGCGTCGTCGACGAAGCGCATGGGGCCGTCGCCTTCTTGCGGACCGATGACGTGGATGATGGTGCCGGCGGCGATCTCGCGCGAGCCGCGGTCGAGGTCGGGGTCGGTGACCGCCTCCTGCAGGATCTTCAGATCGAAAGGCAGCGACAGAAGATACTCGGTCACCTTCTGAAGAAACGGACGCTCGGCCTCCTTACCCATGAACGCAGACATAGCTGTCCGCCGAGAAATGATCAAGTATTGGAGCGTCTGCTATACTGAGCTGGGAGTATGAAACCTCGCAGTCCCGTCCTCGGCTACAACCACAACGTCCGCTACGCGGCCCGGCTGTGGCACGTGCAGACCGAGGATTCGGGCGCTTCCAATCCGCACATCTTCACGCACCTGTTTCACGACGGGACGATCCTCGCCACCAAGCGCGTCGACTACGATCCGACGAGCGACGTCGGCGTGGTGCAGAAGCTGATGCAGGCGCAGCACAAGGCGATGCTGCGCGATCTGAAAGCGGGCGCGTTCGACGACAAGATCACGCGCTTCTTCGGCACGCCGATCGTAAAAGAGCGCGACGATCAAACCGATCCGGGCGCGCCGATCTCGGGCGAGTTCGACTCGGCGCCGAAGACCGATCCGTCCATGTCGGCGCCGACGGCGTCGTCGTCGCAGCGCGTGCCGCAGGTGCAGGTGGCGCCGCCGCGCGTGGCCGTGCCGCAGGAGCCGCCGCCGGCGCGGACCGCGGCGTCGTCGACGACGAATGCGCCGCGCGCGCCGGCGCCGACGCCATCCAGGCCGAACCTGACGCCGTCGCGGCCGGCGATTCCGGTGGCGGCGTCGCGCTCGAGCGTGCACACGGCGCAGCCGCAGACACCGCGCCCGCCGGTCACCGGCGTCGGCGGCGTGGGCGGACGGCGCGCGCCGTCGTCGGGGGCGCATTCGTATGGCAGCGGCAAGCCGACGGCCGAAGGCGTGGTCGTGGCGCGCCCGGCGGTGATCGTGGGCGGCTCGGCCGACGGCACGTCGCCGCGCGCGACGGTGGGCACGCGGCAGCGCAGCTTCACGCCGCCGCCGCCGTCGTCGCAGCCACATCCGCCGCCGCAGTCGACGCAAGCATCGAAGACGCCGACCAGCGACAACATCTTCGGCGGCGATCTCATCAGCGAGAAGTCGCTCGACGAGGTCATCCTCGCCTACCTCTCCGAAGACCTGAACGACAAGTAGACTTATGTTCGAGACCATGGTTTCGAGCATGAAAGACGTACGCATCTATACGACCGGCTGGTGTGGCTACTGCCACGCGGCCAAGGCGATCTTGAAGGCGCGTGGCGTGAGCTTCGAAGAGATCGACTGCACCAAGGACGCGCCCACGCGCAAGTGGCTGATCGAGCAGACCGGGCAGCGGACGGTGCCGCAGATCTTCATCGGCGGTGTGCCCGTCGGCGGCTTCTCCGAGCTGCGCCAGCTCGATCGCGCCGGCACGCTGACGGCGATCCTCGCCGGCGAAGCGCAGCCGCCGCCGATCTTGTGATCGCGCGCTTGTCGACGAGTGCGGTCAGCCGTTTGCATTGACAGCGCGCGCTCGCGGTGACTAACGTGCGCCGAATGCGTTGGTTCGTCGCTTTGATTGCGTTTGCGAGCTTCGGCGGTTGCTTGCGGCTCGACTCGCCCGACGGCTCGCTCTTGTGCTCCACCAACGCGAAGCGCCTCTGCCCCGAAGGCTACTACTGTCTCGCCGGCGGCAACACCTGCTGGCGCG
>DASXOU010000857.1:0-3261 GCA_036494045.1 Polyangia bacterium
CGGCGCCGTCGAGGCCGCGCTGCGCGAGGTGCCGGCCATCGCGATGTCGCTCGAGTGGAAGCGCGGCATGCACAAGACGGAAGAGCCGTTCGCGCGCGCCGCCGACTTCGCGCACGCGCTCGCCCGCGCCGTCCTCGCCGAGGGCTTGCCGCCGGGCACGCTGCTCAACGTCAACGTGCCGTCGGAGCGGGCGCCCATCGGCTATCGCTGGACCAAGCTCGGCAAGCGGCTCTATCGCGATCAAGTCGACGAGCGCGCCGATCTGCGCGGCCGCCGCTATTACTGGATCGGCGGACCGGCCAACGGCTACGGCGACGTGCCCGGCTCCGACTGCCACGCGGTGCGCGACGGCGTCGTGTCGGTGACGCCGCTCGATCTCGATCTCACGCACGCGGGCCTGCTCGAGCGCCTGCCCGAGTGGAACGTCGAGGGCTTCGATCGCGTGGTCGAAGAGGAAGTGAAGAAGGAGAGCGCATGACGCCGGCGGAGGCGGGGCAGCGGCGCGAGCGCATGGTCTCGGAGCAGCTGGCGGCGCGCGGCATCCGCGACAAGCGCGTGCTGTCGGCGATGCGCAAGGTGCCGCGCGAGCGCTTCGTCGACGAGAGCATGCGCGACCGCGCCTACGAAGATTCGCCGCTGCCCATCGGCTACGGGCAGACGATCTCGCAGCCGTACATGGTGGCGCGCATGTGCGAGCTCGCCGAATTGCACGGCGACGAGGCGGTGCTCGAGATCGGCGCCGGCTCCGGCTATCAGGCGGCGGTCTTGAGCCAGCTGGCGCGGCAGATCTATGCCGTCGAGCTCAAGCCCGAGCTCGGCGAGCGCGCGGCGCGGCGCATGGAGTCGCTCGGCTACGCCAACGTCGAGATCGGCGTATTCGACGGCACCTACGGCTGGCGCGAGCGCGCGCCGTTCGACGCCATCCTCGTCGCCGCGGGCGCGCCGGAGATTCCGCCGCTGCTCGTCGATCAGCTCGCCGACGGCGGGCGGCTGGTGATTCCCGTCGGGCCGCGGCAGGGACAGCGCCTGGCGATCGTCACGCGGCGCGGCAGCGACTTCGGCACCGAGTGGGCGACGCCGTGCTCGTTCGTGGATCTCGTGGGCAAGTACGGATGGGGCGGGCAGGGGCCGGCGCGCGCCTAGCGCTCGTCGTAGCGCTGGCCGGCTGCGCGACGGCGTCCGTCGACGATCAGCCGGCGGCGTCGACGATCCGCGAGCTGACGGAGACGCCGTCGGACGCGAGCGCCGGCTGCGCGGCCATGCTCTGGCCCGTCGACGGCACCTTGTCGTCGCCGTTCGGCCGGCGCGACGGGCGCGCGCACGAGGGGATCGATCTCGCCGTCGCCGAGGACACGCCGGTGCGCGCCGCCTGCGACGGCGTCGTCGCCTACGCCGGCGACGGGATGCGCGGCTACGGCAACGTCGTCATCCTGCAGCACGGCGGCGCGCTGGCGACGGTCTACGCGCACAACCGCGCACTCGCGGTCCGCGTCGGCGAGACCGTCGCGCGCGGGCAGATCATCGCGCGCTCGGGGCAGACCGGGCACGCCACGGCGCCGCACCTGCACTTCGAGGTACGAAAGGGCTCGATCGCGCGCGACCCGCTCGGCTATCTTGCGCGGCATGAGCACTGACGAACGCCTCGCGCGCATCACGTCGCGCATCCGCGACGTCCCCGATTTTCCCAAGCCCGGGATCCTGTTCAAGGACGTCACGCCGCTGCTGGGCGACGGCGCGGCGTTCCGCCTGGTGACCGATCTGCTCGCCGAGCACGTCGGCCGCGGCAAGAAGCCCGAGCTCGTCGTCGGCATCGAGTCGCGCGGCTTCATCTTCGGCGCGGCGCTGGCCGAGCGGCTCGGCGTCGGCTTCGTGCCGGTGCGCAAGCCGGGCAAGCTGCCGTACAAGACCACGCGCGAGACCTACTCGCTCGAGTACGGCACCGACGCGCTCGAGATGCACGAGGACGCCGTCGAGAAAAGGCGCTGCCTCATCGTCGACGATCTCCTGGCCACGGGCGGAACGGCGGCGGCGACGGCGCGCCTGGTCGAGCGGCAGGGCGGGCTCGTCGACGGCTTCGCCTTCGTCATCGAGCTCGACTTCTTGAAGGGCCGCGCGCGCCTCGGCGGACGCGCAGTGCACGCGCTCATCCACTATTGACCGCGCGCGGTGCGGTGACCCCAGCGAGACTCGAACACGCAACCTACGGTTTAGGAAACCAACAAACTAACGGCGCATCCACTCGATCTCAATCGCAGTTTTGTTCTATTGAACGAACGGCGACGGCAAAGGAGCGGCTAAGACCCGTTTCCCGGGTGGTCGCGACCCTTGTCTTTGGTTGAATTCCCCCTGGCCTGCTTCCTTGCAAAGAAGAAGAGGGCGAGAAACAAGACACCGAACAGGAGAAATCTAACCCCGAAGTTGCCCTCGTCGACGACGATATAGGAGAGGCCCGCGAATAAGAGCGCCACCATGGCGCTTGATCCGACAAGCCCGACGACTCCCATTTGCGCAAGATTGCGCTCCCGCTTCTCGTTCTTGAGCATCTTGTCGGCGGTGAAGGTCTTTAGGCAGCCATTGCACCGAACATGAACGTGGCGCTTGTTCTTGTTAATGGCGCCTGCGACAAGACCGAGGGGTCCGAAAGCGAGAGCACCCGCGATTGCTTTCCCCGCTCCGAAGCCCTGCTTGTCATCGGAGTAGGCGAGGTCCGCAGAACCGCAGTGGATGCAGAGGTGTTTCAAGCCATCTTCCATCGGCATCCCCCGATGTCCGCGATCGCGCGAACCATCCCAAATGATGCAGTGACAGTGGCAGCGACACAAGCGCATTCACGGCGCTGCGTGGTCGCCACCGACGGGTGTCCCCAGCCTGAATCGAACAGGCAGCCTACGAGTTAGGAACTCGTTGCTCTATCCAGTTGAGCTATGGGGACGGCGAGCGACTAGGATCTACTCCCTGCGCTCGCGGCGGTCAACGTGACGCGTTGGTGATGGTGGTGGCGTTGGTCGTGGCGGTGGCGGTGGCGTCGGTCATGGCGGTGGCGCTGGCGCCGCCGGTCTGGTCGACGTCGTGCTCGTCCTGAGTGGCGATGGCACTTCGCATCAGTTTGTGCTCGACATGCGCGTACCGACGGGTCGTTGAGATATCCGCGTGACCGAGGAGTTGTTGAATCACGTCGAGACCAACACCGCGCCGACGAAGCCGGGTAGCGAACTCGTGACGCGTGTCGTGGAAGCGCAGGTCTTCGATGCCGGCCTTGGT
>DASXOU010000858.1:0-15037 GCA_036494045.1 Polyangia bacterium
CCGAAGAAGACGTGGTCGGCCGGTCCGCTCTGGAAGGTGGTGTCGATGATGGCGGCGACGCCGGGCACGTCGTTGTGCGTGGTGTCGTTCGCGTAGGTGTGGTTGTAGCGCCAGATGACGCTGCCGTCCTGCGCGTTGAGGTTGTACATGTTGAAGCCGTTGCCGGCGTTGCCGGTGGTGTTGTCGGTGACGAGGAAGTAGCCGAACTGCGTGCCCGACGTCGAGAGGATCGGTCCGATCGCCGCGCCCTGCGCGCGCCCGAGCACGTAGGTCTTGCCGGAGACGGTGGAGGTGTCGCTCGCTTCCCAGAGGAACTTCGGGTGCAGCGGATCCGTGACGTCGAGGACGTCGAGCGTGCCGCCCGAGTAGTTGCCGTCGGGAATCGCCAGCAGCGTGCGCCAGGACTTGAGGCCCGTGCCCGTGCCACTCGGATCGATGAACGCGTCACCGACCGATGGTGAGCCGTCGACGCCGGCCGACTGCAAGAAGGTCTTGTTGAGCTGGCTCGGCGGAATGAACGCCCACAGCTCCTGACCGTTGCTGTAGCCGGTGGTGACGCCGTTGGTGCCGACCTGGATGCAGTGGATCATTCCGTCGAGGCCGCCGAAGTACGCCACCGTTGGGCGCGTCTTGAGACCGGCGAGCCCACCGTTGCTCGGCGGGATGATCGCCGGGATCGAGTGGTCGACGCCGCCGAGGTAGCCCTGGCGGATCTGCGTGAGCTGCGTCGAGGTCGCGGTGGTCGCGAGCGTCTTGATGGCCGTGAGGTTCGTGGTCGTGAAGTCGATCTGCGTCAGCTTTCCACTCTGCGTCACCGCGGTGTAGATCGTGCGTCCGCTGGTGGAGCCGTTGGTTCCGGTGTCGGCGGTGGCCTGCGCCTTGATCGTGTCGTACGCGTCCCACGTCGGAACGATCGAGTTGAACGCGGCCACGTTGCTGCCGCTGAGCGTGCCCGGCGCGTAGTCGCGGAAGTGGCCGGTCCACGGCGGATAGCCTGAGGTCGCCTGCGACTGCTGAACGTAGGAGCCGAGGAAGGTCGAGCCGTCGCTGTAGACGACCGGCGCCGAGCGCGTCTGCTCCGACGACGTCGGCACCTGGCCGAGGAAGATGAGCGAGTTGAGCACTAGGCGCTCGAGGCCGAGCATGTTGTACTGGTTGGTCGGCGTGCAGACGCCGCCGCTGCAGCCGTCGCGCTTGCTGCCGTAGCTGTGGCCGCCGAGGTAGATGACGAGACCCTTGCTGCTGTCGCCGTCCTTGTGACCGACGGTCTCGATCGACAGGCCGTTGGTGCTCGACGAGCCGGTGCTCGCCGACTGCACGTAGGTATGCATGTACGTTTCGTACGAGTAGCCGCTGCGGGCCTCGAAGTCGAAGACGTAGCTGTCGTTGCCGCTGGTGGCGTTGTTGTTGAGCACGAAGTCGCCGGTCTGCGTGAGCGGATCGAGCCACGCCTGGATGGTCGCGTCGGGGTTGACCACGATCTGGCCGACGCCGCCGTGCGGGAAGTCCGACTGGTGGAGCTGGTTGGTCTGCAGCGATTTCGTATTCGAGCCGCTGCCGTTGGTCAAAAAGTAGCCGTACTGATCGCCGACCATGTCGGGCGCGATGACGTTGTCGTGGCTGCCTTCGAACGCGGATACCGACGCGCATTGCGCCAGGAGCTGGTGGCCGGCGTCGAGGAACTGCGAGATCTTCAGGGTCACCGCGTCGCGGTTGGCCGAGGAGATGAGCGAAGTGTCGTCGGCCTGCCAGTGCGGCGACCACAAGACCGAGAAGCCACCGGCGACGAGGCCGTTGGACGTGGTGAAGTCGCTGACGTCGTCGAACTGCGTGACGATCGACCCGACGTTCGGGTACGACTTGACCGAGCTGGCGTCGTAGAGGCCGGCGTCGAGCAGATAGCCGACGAGCACGCCGTTGGCCGCATTGCCGATGTTGAGGAGCGCGATCTTGGGCGGCGACTGCTGCAAGACGGCGCGCACCGGCGCCTGCAGGATGTTCGACTGCGCGACGTGGATGTAGACGTCCTGGAACATGCCGCGTCCGGTGCGCGTGTCGGTCTGCGTGAAGCTCGCGTTGTTCTGCAGGAGGTTGAGCGCCGTCGGCACGTCGGTGGCGGAGATGATGAACGGCGCGCCACGATAGTTGATCGTGGTCTTGGTCATGAAGTGCGAGGCGGTGCCGGCCGAGTGGCTCAGGACCTTGACGACGTCGGTGCCGCTCAGCGAGAGATCGATGTCGTCGACGGAGGTCTTGTTCGGGTTGAGGATGTAGTAGACCGGTACGCCGTTCTGCAGGAGGCGATAGACGAGGCCGTAGGCCTTGAGGATGCCGTCCTTGGCCGTCGCGCTCGAGACGTCGGGGCAGCTCGAGTGGCTGCCGTAGACCGTCGACACGTCGGTCGTGCCGAGGAAGTTGCTGGCGTTGAACGGCTGCGACGGCTGGTAGCAGGAGTCCATCGGGATGATCCACGAGCCGGCGGAGAAGTCGTAGGGCGCCGCGTTCGCGCGCGAGGCGATCGCGGCGATGCCGAGGACGACGATGCCCATGAGTGCTAGCCTGCGCATTCTTGGACTCTCCTTAATTCTCGTTTCCCGAGTGCGTCGAGCTGTGGCCGGCCTGGTAGCGATAATCTGAGCCGCCGTTGCTGGTGTACGTGATGATCTGCGAGAGCGTGCGCGTGGCGCTGTTCGTCTCCATGGTCGTGGAGACGCACTTCGACGTCAGGATGACGGTGAGATCGTTGTCGTGCATGAGGTCGCTGTCGCCGTCCTGGTTGTCCTTCAGCGTGACGTACGCGTCGTACTTGCTGGGGCCGTCGCCGTCGATGTCGACGTAGACGCCGTTGCCGAGAGCGCCGGTCGTGTACCAAGTCGTCGCGTTGCCGAGGAGGATCGTCGCCCAGTCTTGCTGGTTCGCTCCGGCCAGAGAGCGCGCGGCGCTGAGCCCGGCCTCGGCGCAGTAGAAGCCCGAGCGCGAGACGCGCTGCGAGCCGGCCATCTGCAGGTCGCTCGAAGCGCCGCGCACCGCGAGCACGCCGACGAGCGCGGCCAACACGATGAGCACCATCACCAGCAGCAACGTGACGCCGCCGCGCTGGCGATGCGCCGGGCTGTGTCGGAAAATTCGACGCGGCGTTCTCATGGGCTGAAATTCCTCACTTTGATTTCGGTGCGCAGCACGCGGCGCACGAAGCCGTCGAGCGTCGGCGACCCGATCACGTGGTCCTCTTCGGACGGCGACGAGAACAGCTTCTGCCCGCTGTCGACGCTCGTGCTCTTGACGACGAGCGTGACGCGCACGCTGCGCAGGTTGCCAATGACGAACGACAAGGCCGAGTCGCCCGCGGCGTTGTACAGCCACTCGTCGGTACTGTTGCCGTTGTCGGGGAGGGTGCCGCTGCCGTCGTTGTCGAAGCCGTAGGCGATCTGCATGTCCTCGACGCCTTCGGCGAGCGGCACTGCGGTGGAGTCGTTGACCTGCATCATCAGCATCGAGCCGTTGATGTTCGTCGTCGCTTCGCCGAACGCCTTCGACACGTAGTAGACGACGTGCCGCGACGGCATCACGTAGGGGTTGCCGCTGAAGGTCGTCGGCAGCGAGCTGACGGGGAGGCTCGTCGTCGGGGTGCCGGTCAGCGTCACGACCCAGGCGTTCGTCAGATCCGAGATCTGCACCCTCGAGGCATAGGGGCTCGTCGTGTATGCGAAGGCGCCGGTGACCCCCTGCTCGTAGGTGAACGGGATGCTAGTCGCACCCGCGGCGAGCGCCGAGTTGGCCTGCGCCACCGCCGAGCCGTCGACGTTCCACAGATCGAGCCGATCGGTGTGCGCCACCGGCGCCCACGTCTCGGTGCCGGCCGCGTTGTTGTAGTCCGTAAAGTCGATCGTCGAATGAACCGTGCCGTCGTAGTTTGTGATGCTGCCGCTCTTGGCGCCCGCCGACGCCCCCACCACGTCGCGCGTGATCATGTCGATCGCGGTGCGCAGCGCCGTCTGCGCGACGTCGACGCGCGACGAGTGCGCTTGCATACGCGCGCCCGACATCACGAGCGATAGCGCGCCGGCGGCGATGAGGCCAAACAGCGCCATCGAGATCATGAGCTCGATGAGTGTGAAGCCGCGGCTCCTCACGGGCTCACCTCCGTGCGCAACCCGACGGTATGGGACCTGCCGGCGCTGTCGTTCCAGCAAATGGTCGCCTGCACCGTCGTGACGTTGTTGATGGCGTCGACGGAGACGGCGGTGCAGCGCGTGTAGATCTGCTCGATCGACGAGCTCGGATCGGGCGAGAACGCGTTGAGGTTCGCCGTCGGCGCGCCGCTGCAGCTCGGCGCCGCCGGCAGCACGTTGAGCGCGCAGCCTCCTTCTTGCAGGTTCGCCGACAGGTTCGCGTAGAGCGAGTACTGCACGGCCTCTAACCGCTGCTGCGCGAGCCCGACGGCTTCGCCGAAGTTGCGCGACATCATGTTGCCGCGAATGGCGATCGACTGCATCGCGACGAGCCCGAGCAGGCCCACCGCCGTCAGCGCCATCGCGATCATCAGCTCGATGAGGGTGAAGCCCCGGCTGCGCGGTTGACGGCGCGCGCTCACCACGTGTTCACCAGCCGCGGCATGCCCGTCAACGCGTACAGCGAGATCTTGTAGCGGTTGTCCTTGTTGGTTCCGTTGACGTCGCTGACGTAGAACGTCATGCCCGGGTTCGTGGTGCCGAAGGTGCACGCCGTCGGCGGCATCTGATCGCAGATGCTGGCGTCGGGCTTGAAGTAGACGTACTTGGGCGTCGTCACCTGCGAGCCGCCCGCGTTGTTGGCGGCGTGATCTTCGGTCGTCGTCACGTTCCACAATGTCGCGTGGCTGCCCGACCAGATGATCTGCTCCTGCTTGACGGTGCCTGCGACCCAGTCCGAAGTCGGCGGCGACATGCCCGAGGTCGTGCCCGCGCGCTCGACGACGCACGAGCCGCGCGTCGACTTCAGCGTGCAGTTGAGGCGGCGCACGAAGCCGTCGCTGATCGTCTGCGAGCGCGCGTTCATCATCGCGAACTCGAGCGAGCGCGCGTAGGCGCCGGAGTTCTGCGCGTCGCCGGAGCGGCTCATCGTCGCCATGGCGATCGCGGCCATGACACCGACGATGGCGACGACGGCCATCAGCTCCGGCAGCGTGAAGCCGCGCGCGCGCCGTCGGTGTTGCGAGGGCACACTTCTCATCGTCTGCCATTTTAGTACATGCCGCCGGAAAACGCGAGCACGATTTGTTGCGAGCGATACGGAAAAAGTAGCGTGAAATAATGAATGGTCGCGGCCTACATCGCCACGCATCTCCGTCGGTGACGGCGAGCGCCTTTTGTTTCGGCGCGCCGCTGGCCGCGACCTAACCGCGGCGCCGTTCGCTGCGCGCCAGCGCCGCAAGTGCGCGGCCGGTATGGGAGGCGCGGCAGGCGGCCACTTCGTCGACGGTACCCGCGCACACCAGCGCACCTCCGCCGACGCCGCCTTCGGGGCCGAGGTCGACCAGCCAGTCGGCGCGGCGGATGAAGTCAAGGTTGTGCTCGATGGCGACGATGGTGTGGCCGGCTTCGAGCAGGCGCCCGAGCGCAACGAGCAACACCTCGACGTCGCGGCCGTGCAGGCCCGTCGTCGGCTCGTCGAGCAGGAACAGCGTCGGGCCGGCGCCGGGCGACAAGTGAGCGGCGAGCTTGATGCGTTGCGATTCGCCGCCGGAGAGCGTCGCGGTCGGCTGGCCGAGCTTCAAGTAGCCGAGGCCGACGTCGGCGAACGGCTGCAGGCGCGCCACCAATTTTTTCTCGCCGGCGAATCTTTCGAGCGCCTCGTCGACGGTGAGCTCGAGGCACTCGAGGATCGACAGGCCGTTCCACTTGACGCCCAGGATCTTCTCGTTGAAGCGGCGGCCGTCGCAGCCTTCGCACACGACGGTGACGTCGGCCAAAAAGTGCATCTCGAGCGTCTGCGTGCCGTGGCCGCCGCACACCTCGCAGCGGCCGCCGCCCTTGTCGGCGGCGACGTTGAAGCTGAAGGCGCCGGCGCCGAGGCCGAGATGCTGGGCGTCGCTGGTCTTGGCGAAGCGCGCGCGCAGCTCGTCCATTGCCTTCAGGTAGGTCGCCGGGTTCGAGCGCGACGAGCGGCCGAGCGGCTGCTGATCGACGAGCACGACGTCGGCGAAGGCGTCGAGCCCGTCGAGGCCGGCGCAGGCGCCGACGTCGTCGCTCGGTTGGCCGCGCAGGCGCAGCGCGTTGCCGTAGAGCACGTCGACGAGCAGCGACGACTTGCCCGAGCCCGACACGCCGGTCAGGCACGAGAAGCGGCCGACGGGCAGCGCCACGTCGATGCCGCGCAGGTTGTGGGCGCGCGCGCCGCGGATGGTCAGCCACGACGGCGTCGGCTCGCGCAAGATCGCGCGCGGCGTCACCGACGGCGCGCTGCGCTCGCGCGAACGCAGGAACTGCGCCGTGACGCTGTCGCGATCGCGGACGAGCGCGTCGTAGCTGCCGGCGAACACGATCTCGCCGCCGCGCGCGCCGGCGCCGGGGCCGAGGTCGATCACCGCGTCGGCCTCGCGCATGATGTCGGCGTCGTGCTCGACGACGACGACGCTGTTGCCGCGCGCGACCAGCTGCTTGAGCACGCGGATGAGCCGATGGGTGTCACGCGGGTGCAGGCCCACCGACGGCTCGTCGAGCACGTAGAGCGTGCCGGTCAGGTTGGCGCCGAGGGCGGAGGCGAGGGCGATGCGTTGCGCCTCGCCGCCCGAGAGCGTGCGCGCCTGGCGAATGAGCGCCAGATAGCCGAGCCCGACTTCGGCGAGATACGAGAGCCGTGACGAGAGCTCGCGCAGGATCGGCGCCGCCGTCGCGTGCGCCTGCTTCGACAGCGTCAGGCCGTCGAGGAACGCGGGCAGCTCGCCCACGGGCATGGCCTCGAGCTCGGCGATGGTGTTGCCGCCGACGCGCACCGCGAGCGCCTCCTTGCGCAGCCGCGTGCCGTGGCACGAGGGACACTCGTCGTAGCCGCGATAGCGCGCGAGCAGCACGCGCACGTGCATCTTGTACTTCTTCGACTCGAGGTACTTCCACAGGCCGCGCACGCCGTACCACTGGCCGCGCCGCCAGCCGCCTGCCTTGTAGCCGGGATCGCCGTCGAGCACCCAGCGGCACTCGCGCTCGTCGAGCTCGCGCCACGGCACGTCGAGCCGCACTTTGTGCTTCTTCGAAAGCTTCTCGAGATCGTCCTGACACTCGCGGTTCGACTTGGTCTGGAAGAGCGCGATCGCGCCCTCACGCAGCGTCTTTTTGCCGTCGGGCACGACCTTCTCGAGATCGATGCCGATGACGCGTCCGAAGCCCTGGCACTTCTCGCACGCGCCGAGCGGTGAGTTGTACGAGAACAGCGCCGGCTCGGGCGAACGCAGCGTCGTGCCGCACGCGCTGCAGGCGAAGCCTTCGTCGAAGCGGAGCTGGCGATCGCCGATCCACGCCTCGGCGCGCCCGCCGCCGAGCGCGAACGCGGTGGCGAACGCTTCGACGAGCCGGCCGCGATCGCCGTCCGTCACGCGATCGACGAGCACGCCCACTTCGTCGCCGACGGCGAACAGGCGTTGATAGCCGGCGCGCACCAGATCGTCGACGCTCGACCTCGTGCGCGCAGCCACGTGCACGCGCGCGCCGTCGGCTTCGGCGACCACGCGATCGGCCGCCGCCGACGCCGTGTCGCGCACCACCAGCGCGTCGCACGTCGGACAGTGCATCTCGCCGACGCGCGCGAAGAAGAGCCGCAAGTAGTCGCTGATCTCGGTGACCGTGCCGACGGTGGAGCGCGCGTTGCGCACGCCGTTGCGCTGCTCGATCGCGATCGAAGGCGGCACGCCGGTGACGCTGTCGACGTCGGGACGCACCATGCGCTCGAGGAACTGCCGCGCGTACGTCGACATCGACTCGACGTAGCGCCGCTGCCCTTCGGCGTAGAGCGTGTCGAACGCCAGCGACGATTTTCCCGATCCGCTCACGCCGGTGATGACGGTGAGCGCCGCGCGCGGAATGGCGACGCGCACGTTCTTGAGGTTGTGCGTGCGCGCGCCGTCGATGTGGATGGCGCCGTTCACTTGCCGTTCAACTTCACTGGGCTTCTTCGATCCCCGCCTTCGCGGCCGGCGCGAACACCGCGCGCGCCAGCTCCTGCTGCTTCTGGCTCACGCGCACGATCATGCCCGGCGTCGTGAGCACCGGCTCGCGCAAGAAGAGATGATAGTTCTTCACGTCGTCCTTCTCGTCGGGCGGCGTGCCGTGCGCTTTCTTGGACGGCGTGCCGGTCACGAGACGGATCTTCTGGTTCGGCTGCAAGATGAACCCGGGATCGAGCGTGCCGAGCGGATGCGGCCGATCGTTCGCGCGCCGCGCGACGGTGAGATCGACCTTGTGCGCCGTGACCACGGCGGGGCCCGTGTTCTCGAGGAGCAACCACTCCTCGTTGAGCTTGTCGGGCGACTTGGCTTTGTGGAGCTCGAGGAATACCAGCGGCATCAGGGACCTCCGACGAATTCGAGGAACGGTTGATCGGACGCGCGCACGCGGCCGATGCGGGTGGCGTGCTCGACGCCGGCGTCGCGCAAGCGTGACACGAGCTCGCCGGCGCTGCCGTCGTCGACGGCGATGATGAGGCCTCCCGACGTTTGTGGATCGTGAACGAGCGCGTCCCAGAATGGATCGAGCGTACCGCGCACGCGAGCGGCGCCGTGCGCGCGATTGGGTTTCGTGGAGCCGGTCGTCACGCCGGCATCGTGCATCGCCCGCGCCGGCGCGTACAGCGGCAGCGACGAGAGATCGATCTCGAAGGCCACGCCGCCGCCGAGCGTCATGCCGAGCGCGTGACCGACGAGGCCGAAGCCGGTGACGTCGGTCATCGCGTGCACGCGCGGCAAGAGCGCCGTCGCCGTCTCGCAGGCGACGCGATTGAGCCGCGCCAGCACCTCGAGCGTCGGCCGCGCGCCGGCTTCGTCGATGGCGCCCTTGCGCAGCCCGTTGATCACGAGCCCCGAGCCGAGCGGCTTGGTGAGCACGAGCGCGTCGCCCGGCCGCGCGCCGACGTTGCGCGTGATCTGCTGCGGATCGACGACGCCCGTCACCGACAACCCGTAGAACAATTCCTCGCCGCGCACCGTGTGTCCACCGACGACGGCGGCGCCCGCTTCGACCACTTTGTCCTGCCCGCCGGCGAGGATCTCGCGCGCCGCTTCGGGCGGCAGCTCCTTCGGGAACATGCACAGCGCCAGCGCCGTCAGCGGGCGCCCGCCCATCGCGTACACGTCGCTGAGCGAGTTGGCCGCCGCGATCTGTCCATAGAGCCGCGGGTCGTCGCTCGGCGGCGTGATGAAGTCGGCCGTCACCACAATCGCTTCGCGATCGTTCAGTCGATACACGCCCGCGTCGTCGGACGTCTCCGTTCCGACCAGCAGCGCCGGGTTGGCAGGCGGCTGCAACTGCTCCATGATCACTCGTAGGTCGCCCGGACCTACCTTTGCCGCTCAACCGCCGCTGAGGGCAAATTGCGTAAGACGCATCTCGACCGCGTAAGCTAGCACATGATATGGAGCGTCAATGGCCAAGCTGAACATCGAGCAAGCGCACACCCTGCCTCTCGACGAAGTGAAACGGCGCTTGCAAGAGCTGGCGGATCGCCTGTCCGCCAAGTACGGGATCGACGCCAAGTGGACCAACGATCGTGAAGCGACGCTGAAGCGCACCGGCGTCAGCGGAGTCATCAAGCTCGCCGAGGACAAGGTCGCGGTGCTGCTCGATCTGTCGTTCGCGCTCTTGCCGATGAAGGGCAAGATCCAGGAGCGCATCGCGCGCGAGCTGAAGTCGGCGCTCGCCTAGCGCAGCGCTCGTCAGTCGAGGACGAGCCAGATCACGTCGTCGTCGATCTCGACGCGGCAGCGCTCCTCGTCGTGCAGCCGCGCCGGCGAGTCCTCCATCCACACATCGAACTCCATGCCGTGGGTCGCGCACGTCGTCGACGTGTCGGCGGCGTCGGGCGCGCGCCGCACGAAGCGCGTCGACGCGGTGGCGTAGAACGAGCCGTCCTGGTTGAACACGGTGAAGTGGCGGCCGCCGACTTCGACGACTCGACCCTTGCCCGGCGGCAGCTCCTCGACCTCGGCGACGCGAATGGTGGACGACATGCGCCGCGATCGTGCCAGCCGTGTGCCACCCTGACGGCGCGGCGACGGCCACGACAATGGAACGGTCGTTCCACGATGCGGAAGCGCCGCTCCATTCCGGGTCGCCGCCGACGGCGATCGTCGCGGATCGTCGTTTGCACGATCGCGCGTCGATGCTCCACGACGACCAGGCGACGCTGCGCGAGTTCCTGACGGCGACGGGCGACGGCGGCGTGCACATCGCGTGCGCTGCCGGACCGGAGAGCGTGGCCGCCGCGGCGCTCCTGAAGACGGCGCTCGCGCGCGCCGGCGTGCGCCACCTCGGCACCACCGTGCTCGGCTTCGGCGAGCGCATCGACTCGCCGGCGGCGCGCGGCTGGTTTGCCGACGCGCCGGCGCTGCTGCTCGTCGGGCTGCGCGGACGGAAGGCGCGCGGCGCGATGCCGCAGCTCTCGATCGACGAAGGCGACTCCGACGACGAATCCGAGCCGCTGGCGGCGCGGGCGTTCACGCTCGGCGAATCGATCGCGTCGCTCGGCGACGCGTCGTGGCTCGCCGCCGTCGGGCTCGTCGAGCGCGCCGCCGGCCACGTTCTCGTCGAGCGCGCGCGTTGGCGTCACGACCACGCCGATCTCGCCGAGATCGCCGCGCTCCTCGACGCCGCCGCGCGCGGCCCCGCGCCGGCGCTCGAGTCGCTCAACGCGCTCGAGATGCTGGCGTCGTCGCCGAGCGCGCACGACTTTCTCGACAGCGTCCCCGCCGAGGTGCTGCGCCGGACGCGCACGTTCGTCCACGCCGAGCTCGCCCGCGCCGCGCGCGTGCGCCCACGCCCCGGGTTCGGCGTCGTCGTCGTCGAGTACGACAGCGCGTGCCACCTCGAAGATCTGGTCGCCCTGCGCTGGCGCGGCCTGCGCGCCGGCACCGTCGTGCTCGTCGCCAATCACGGCGCCGTCGCCGGCAGCGTCGCCGTCACCGCGCGGGCGGCGCCGCGCGAATCGTTCGAGGCGCGGCTCGGCGGCCTCCGCGCCGCGCTCGCCGACGAAGGCACGACGCTCCTCGAGCCCGAGGCGTGGACCGCGCTGCGTGAGCGCCTCGGCGTAGCGCCGGCGCCGCTCGAGCGCAGCGGCGAGCCGCCCTTCGAGTTGAGCGTGCTGCCCAACTAAGGCTAGACTCGCGCGTCTCGACGGCGGCATGCGCGAAGTCCTCACATTCGGCCTGGTGGCGTTCTCGGCGATCTTCTTCGTCGTCGATCCGCTCGCGGTGCTGCCGATCTTCCTGGCCATGACCGCGAACGAGACGCCGACGCAGAAGCGCGCGACGGCGATGCGCGCCGCCATCACCTGCGGCATCACGCTCACCGTCTTCGCCGCCGCCGGCTCGCTCATCTTCCGCTTCTTCGGCATCACGCTCGGCGCCTTCAAGATCGCCGGCGGCGTGCTCTTGTTTCTCGTCGCGCTCGACATGATGCAAGCGCGCCAATCGCGCACGCGCTCGACGCCCGAAGAGGAAAAAGAGGGCATCGAGAAGGCCGACGTCGCCATCATCCCGCTCGCGATCCCGCTGCTCTCGGGCCCCGGCTCGATCGCGACGGTGATGGTGCTCATGTCGCGCCACAGCGGCTTCGTCTACACGATCCCGGTGTTCCTCTCGATCTTTTTGACCGCGATCCTCACGTGGCTGATGCTGCGCGGCGCCGAATGGATCGAGCGGCGCCTGTCGAAGACGTTCATGAACGTGGTGATGCGCGTGATGGGCCTCATCCTCGCCGCCATCAGCGTCGAGTTCGTCATCGCCGGCATCAAGGATGTCCTGCCGACGATGCATCCGTAGCGCGCGCTCACGGCAGCGACATCTCGGCCTTGGGCTCGACGTCGAACGTCTGCGTCGCCACCACGCACGCGCGCCACGCCGCCATCAGCTCCTTGGCGCGCGCCTCGCCGACGACGCTCGCCAGCGCCTGCTCGATCGTCGGCGCCGCGCGCAGCACCGCCGCCGACGGCGCCAGCCAGAACGAGAGCGTCCGCCCCGAGCCGTAGCCGGCAAAATAGCTGCGCCGCTCGACGGGAAACTTCGCTTGCAACAGCGCCGCCGCGATCGGCTTCCACGCCGCCTCGTAATCCGCCGTCGGCTTGACGTCCTCGATCACCAGCTGCACGGCGTCGCCGAGCGGCCGCCCCGTCGGCAGATACGCCAGCTCCGGCTGTTCGCGCCAGACCTCGCTCGCGTGCGGAAACACCAGGCTCTCGTCCGACAATCGATCGTATTCCCGCGCCGCATCCGCGAGCGCGCGCGAGGTCGCCGCGCGCTCGGCGCCGATCTGCTCGAGCTCGCGCCAGCGCGAGAACGTAACGATCGAGTAGTACGTGTTGGTCCCGATCTTCAGATACAGCCCGCGTCGATCGTCGCGCTTGTGCGCGCGCAACAGCGCCACCCAGCGCACGCGCGCGTTTTCGAACGCTTGCAGCTTGTCGGGAGCGAGGGTATCGACGTGAACGAGCAGCCGCGGCGGCGACGGCGGCGCCGTCGCGCAGCCCGTCGCGAGCGCCGCAGCGACGAGGATCAGCCGGGCTGCTTGGCGCCGCACTCGCCGCAGAACTTCACGCCCGGGGCCATCGGCTTGCCGCACTCCGAGCAGAACTGCTTCTTCTCGGCGAGCGCTTGTCCACACTCCGCACAGAACTTGCCGGGCGCGGTCTTCATTCCGCACTTGCCGCAGGTCACCTGCCCGACGCCGCCCGCCGGCGCCGTCGGCTGCTGCTGCGCCGGCTGCTGCTGCTGCTGGTTCGCCTGGTTCGCGTTCTGCTGGAACATCGCCGCCAGGCCCATGCCGACGCCGAGCCCGGCGCCGCCGAGCATCGGATTGCCGCCGCCACCGTCGCCGCCGCCCTTGGCCATGCCTTCGCCCGCGCCCATCATCGCCTTGCCGGCCGCGAGCTGCTGGAACCCTTGCATGCCGCCCGCCATACGAATCTGCGCGGCATCCTTATAAAGCTGCTTGAGCTGGACCTCGTCTTCTTCCTTGATGGCGACGACAAAGTTGCCGAGCCGCACGACCTTCATGCCGTAGGGCGACAGGTGCGGCACGCAGCCTTCGATCACGACCTGCTCGATCTCTTCGGTGAGCGCGCCCGACGTGACGTTCAAGAGCGGAATGTTCTGCTTCACCATGAGCTCGGCGATGCGATCGCGAATCACCTTGAGCAGCTGATTCTTGAACCAGCCCGAAAATTCCTCGTCGGTGCTCCACGAACGCTGCCCGAAGAACCCGATCACCTTCATCGGATCCTCGACCTGGATCGAGAAGTCGCCGTGCACCATCGTGCCGATCGCCATGCCCGACTTCGGATCTTCGACGTCGCCGATGCGCCCGCCGAACTGCATGCCGCCGACTTCGCGCAGCATGACGTACCAGACCTCGGCCATGAGCACGTTGCCGCCGGTGAACGAATCCATCAGCACCGACAGGAACGGGATGTTCTGCGTCTCGAGCGTGTGCCGCCCGGCGTCGAGCCGGCCGACGAACTTGCCGTCCTTATAAAACAGCGCGCACTCGTCCTGTCCGACGGTGATCTGCGCCTTCATCGGGATCGTGCGATCGGGCCACTTGTAGACGAGGAGGTCCTTCGCCTCGTCGGGGCGAGCGATGAACATCTCCTGCGCGCCCTTCTTCACGAAATCGAACAGACCCATGGTGCCTCCCCTTTATTTGTGGCCCTGCACGCGCTTGCGTTGTGGATAGGCCTGGCATGATACTACGAGGCCCAAGCCAAGACCATGCCCACCGTCGTCGACGAAAAAGCTGTCAAGGCGCAACGCTTCACCTGCAGCGACTGCGCCGCGGAGATGCACTTCGACGCCGCCAGCGGGCAGCTCAAGTGTGATCATTGCGGCGCCACGCGCGAGGTCCCCACCGGAGCAGGAACGGTCGTCGAATACGATTTCTTCCAGGGCCTGGCCGCGGCGCCCAAAGGGCTCGGCGCCGGCGGCGCGGTGCGCGCGTCGAAGTGCCAGGAGTGCGGCGCCAACGTCGTCTTCCCCGACGGCGTGACCGCGACCAAGTGCACCTTTTGCGGCTCGTCGAAAGTGCTCGAGCAAGCGGAAAACGAAAACGCGATTCGCCCCGAGTCGCTCTTGCCGTTCGCCGTCGACAAGAAGCGCGCGAACGCCGCGTTCGGCGACTGGCTCGCCAAGCTCTGGTTTCGCCCGAGCGACCTCAAGAAGATGGCGAAGGTGCAAGAGGTCGCCGGCGTCTACGTGCCGTTTTGGACCTACGACGCGCACGTCGAGTCGTCGTGGACGGCCGAGGCCGGCTACTACTACTACGAGACCGAAGAGTACACGACGCAAGAGGGCGGCCAGTCGGTGACAAAGACGCGCGAGATCCAGCGCACGCGTTGGGAGCGCGCCTGGGGCCATCGCGCCGACGAGTTCGACGACGTGCTCGTCTGCGCGTCGGTGGGCATGCCGCGAGATCTCGCCGATCGCTTCGCCACCTTCGACACGCACGCGCTCGTGCCCTACTCGCCCGGCTTCCTCGCCGGCTGGCGCGCCGAGGAGTACGCCGTCGATCTGCAGGCGGGCTTCGGCTTCGCGCAGGGAAAGATGGAGCGCGAGCAGGACAAGCGCTGCGGCAAGGACGTGCCCGGCGACACGCATCGCAACCTGCGCGTCGACAACACCTTCAACGCCATCACCTTCAAGCACGTGCTCTTGCCGGTGTGGATCGCGGCCTATCGCTACAACGGCAAGCCGTATCAGTTCCTCGTCAACGGTCAGACCGGCGAGGTCGTCGGCAAAGCTCCCTGGTCGTTCTGGAAGATCTTCGCGCTCTGTGTCTTCGTCGCGGCGGCGATCGCGGCCGCG
>DASXOU010000859.1:0-6653 GCA_036494045.1 Polyangia bacterium
ACGCCGTTTTGCCCGACGAGTCGTTGGTGGTGGCCGAGCGGTCGCTGGCGCGCTCGCGGCTGCGCGTCGTCGGCGCCGACAAGCGCATCGAAGGGCGCGACGCGTTCTGGGGCTCGATCGTGATCGATCTCGAGCCCAATAAGTGGGTGCCGCTGCCGTCGGTGGCGGCGGACGCGCGCATCCTGGCGTCCAAGGTCGAGCCGGCGGTCGACGTGACGTTCGCGCGCGACGGCGCCGACAATCAGTACGTGCTGTCGCCGGCGGGCGGGCGCCATCGGCTGGTGTGGCTGACCGACGCGCCGGCGCGCTATTTCGCCGGCGGGATCCCGCCCGAGCTGCGCGTCGCCGACGAGCCGCGGCTGCCGCAGCCGGTGCCGCCGGCGATCCGGCGTCATGCCGCGCACGTGCTTCAGCGCCTCGGGATCGATCCGCGCCCGTCGCTGCCGCTGGCCGCCGCCGTCGACGCGCTGGTCGGCTGGTTTCGCGCGTTCACCCCGGGCGACGCGCCGCGCGTGAGCGACTCGTTGTACGAGGATCTCGCGCTCGCGCAAAAAGGGAGCTGTCGCCACCGCTCGTACGCGTTCGTGATCACGGCGCTGGCGATGGGCATTCCGGCGCGCTACGTGGAGAACGAGCTGCACGTGTTCGTCGAGATCTACGTGCCGCGCGTCGGCTGGCGGCGCATCAACCTCGGCGGCGCGCTCGTCGAGGAAGTGGTCGCGGGCGCCGAAGGCAAGATCGCGTACAAGCCCAAGGGCGGCGATCCGTTTCCCCAGCCGGACTCGTTCGCCAAGGGCAGCGACGCCGAGCCGCCGCAGCCGAAGGCGCTGCGCGAGGCCGCGCAGGCGCACGCGAGCTCGTCGCACGGCGGCAACGGCGCGGGCAACGGATCGAGCGGCGGCGGCCACGATGGATCGAGCGGCGGCGGCGGCGACGGCAAGGGCCACGCGCGCGTCGATCTCGAGAAGCTCGATCAGCCCCCCGCGCCGGGCACGCCGGGCGCGCGCGTCTCGCCGGCGACGGTGCCGACCTCGGTGTCCGTCGCCGTCACCACGCGCGACACCTTCCGCGGCCAGCGCATCGACGTCCTCGGCGAGGTCGGCGCCGGCGACGGCAAGTCGGCCGGCCTCCCGGTCGAGATCTACCTCGATGGCCCCGGCGGCGCGATCAAGGTCGGCGACGCCATCGCCGATCGCGCCGGCCAGTGGCGCGCCACCATCGAAGTGCCGCGCGATCTCCCGCTCGGCGATCACCGCGTCGTCGCACGCACACCCGGCGACACGCAGCGCCGCCCCAGCCACAGCCACTGATCTTTTTTCGTTAACTTTGAAACCGCTGCGGTGTTCCCGTCATGAACGGACGAGGAGGAACACCATGCGAACGATTTTGCTCGTCGCCGCGGCGACGCTCGGCCTGGGCGCGTGCTCGTATCCCGACACCAAGATGGTTCCGGTCGAGCCGACCGAATCGCAAATGGCGCCGGCGGCGAACGACGCTACTTCGACGCCGCCCGCATCTGCGAAATCCGCAGCCGCAAAGCGTTGAGCTTGATGAAGCCGCCCGCGTCCTTCTGGTCGTAGACCTGCTCCGCTTCGAAGGTCGCGAAGTCGGGGCGATAGAGCGAGCGCGGCGACTTGCGTCCGGCGACGATGCAGTTGCCCTTGTAGAGCTTGAGGCGCGCGGTGCCGCTCACCGGCTGCGACGCTTCGTCGACGAGCTTCTGTAGCAGCACGCGCTCGGGCGCGAACCAGAAGCCGTTGTAGACGAGCTGCGCGTAACGCGGCATCAAGGAGTCGCGCAGCTGGATGACCTCGCGGTCGAGCGTCACCGTCTCGACGGCGCGACGCGCACGCCGCAAGATCGTCCCGCCCGGCGTCTCGTACACGCCGCGCGCCTTCATGCCGACGTAGCGATCCTCGACGAGATCGACGCGCCCGACGCCGTGCTCGCCGGCGATGGCGTTGGCCTTGGTCAAGAGCGCCGCCGGCGCCAGCTTCTCGCCGTCGATGGCGACCGGCGTGCCGCCTTCGATCTCGATCTCCACGTAGCGCGGCGTGTTCGGCGCGTCTTCGGGGCTCTTGGTGACCTGAAAAATCCCCGCGTCCGGCTCTTTCCACGGGTCCTCGAGAATCCCGCCTTCATACGAGGTATGAAACAGGTTTCGATCGATCGAATAAGGCTTTTCCGCGGTCGCCTCGACGGGAATCGAATGCTCTTTGGTATATCGAATCAAATCGGACCGCGATTTCAGGTCCCAGATTCGCCAGGGCGCGATGATCTCGATGTGCGGATCGAAGTGGTAATAGCCGAGCTCGAAGCGCACCTGATCGTTGCCCTTGCCCGTCGAGCCGTGCGAGACCGCGTCGGCGCCTTCCTTCTTGACCACGTCCATCTGCGCCTTGGCGATCACCGGCCGCGCGATCGACGTGCCCATCAGGTAATCCTGCTCGTAGGCGGCGTCGGCGCGCAGCATCGGGAACACGAAGTCGCGCACGAACTCTTCGCGCAGATCGTAGACGTGGCACTTCGACGCGCCGGTGGCGAGCGCCTTCTTCTTTACCGCCTCCAGATCCTCGCCCTGCCCGACGTCGGCGCAAAAGGCGATCACTTCGCACGCGTAGGTCTCCTTGAGCCAGCGCATGATGACGGAGGTGTCGAGACCGCCCGAATAGGCGAGGACGATTTTCTTCGGCATGCGCGGATACTACTCGATCTCGGTTTCGCGCAGGTTTCCCAATCAGCGCTTGCGCAGCGCGATCGGCGGCAGCTTCACCGGCTTGTCACCGATCTTGAGCGCGCGCTCGAATTTGAGGCTGACGTCTTCGCCGCTCGGCAGCTGCGTGTAGTGGAAGATGATGTGAAACTCCTTGGCCTCGCCGGGATGCGTGATCACTTCCTGGTCGTCGCGATCGGCTTGCGGCTCGTCGGTCTCGCGCGGGCACTTGAGCATCACCGACGTGCGATCGAGCCGCGCGGTGTCGCCGCCGTGGTTCTCGAGGCGCAGGCAGACGTTGAGCTCCTTGACCTCGGGCATGCCGTTGTCGCCGCCGGTCTGGCCGACGGGCGGCTCCATCGAGTTGATGATCGATTGCGCCGAGGTCGCCGCCGAGCCGCAATAGACGACGCGGACGCCGTCGCGCGCCTCGGACGGCTTCACTTCGTTGAAGGGCGCGCCGCAGCCGGCGAGCCCGAAGAGCGCGACGGCGACACACGCGCGCCGCATCACTTGATGATGACGGCGCCGCGCCGGACCAGGAGCGCCATCGTGCGCAGCGCCTCGAGCCGCGGCATGCCCGACACGTCGAGCACGTCCTCCACGGTCATCGATCCGTCGAGCCGCGACAAGAGGAACGCCGAGCGCGGCTCGAGATCGGCCACCGCTTTTCCGTGCACCGGCGTGCGCTCGGCGCCGCCGAGGATCGCGCCGTAGATCTGCTCGACGAGCGGCAGATGATCGCGCGCCACCTTGCCGCCGAGCCCGCCCGACGCCTCCAGCGCCATCTCGCAGGCGTCGACGGCGGCGGCCAGATCGCCCGCTTGCAACGCCGCCTCGGCCGCGCCGAGCGGATGGCCGTGCGCCGGCTGGCGCGCCCCCGGCAGCGTCGGCAAGGGCGGCATGTCCTCGAGCTTGACGTCCTGCGACGAGCTCGCCGACGACGAGAACTGCGCCAGCTTCGACGCGTGCGCGCCGCGGATGAACGGGTTGGTCGGGTTGGTCCCGCCCTCCTCGACTTCGTCGGGCCCGCTGAGATCGGGCGCGACCTCGAGCGGCAACAGGTTCAGATCGGCGTACGGATCATCCTCCGGCTGCGGCTCGCGCACCGGCTTCAACCCCGTCGGCTTGATCCCCGTCGGCGTCAGCTGGCTCGGCTCGAACTCGCCGGTCATCGCCTCGACGCCCATCGGGTTGGTGTCGTTCTTGAGCACGCGCACGCCTGGCGGCCCCCGATGCGGCAGCGGCGTCGGCTGCGCCTCCATCTCGATCAAGTGCTCGTCGTGCGAGCGATCGATCTCGTCGATGCGATCGAGCTCGATCTGCGGCGTCGTGCGCCCTTCGGGGATGAGCGGCGAGTCGAGCGCCAACAGGCTCTGGATCTGCTCGTCGGTGAGCTCGGGCACGTCGAGCGGACGCAGGTTCGGCCCCGTCGGCGTCGCCGAGCGGAATTCGCGCGTCACCGACTCGGGACGATCCTCGGCCACCCTATTGCGCTTGCGATTCTGCGGCGTCAAGAGCTTGGGCTCGAGCGCCGGCATCCCCAGGATGGTCGACGACGATCCCGGCTCCGGCTTCCCCGACGCCAGCGCCTTCAGCGACGCCGGCCCGGCGACCGCCTTGGTCTGCTGCGACTGCAGCTCGGCGAGCGCATCGTCGCGCCGCCGCATCTCCGCCAGCTCGGGCGGCACGTCGGTCCCGCGCGGCGTCAGCGGCACCGGATCCCACGGCGACTCGCCCGCGCTCTCCGCGTCGCGCGTCACCTTCGGCGTCGCCGCCGGCGGCTGCGGCAGCGTCATCGTCGCCGCCGTCTCCATCGGCGTCGGCGTCAGCTTGCGCATGCGCTCGCCCGGCGGCACCGGCGTCGGCTTGCGCATCCGATCGCCCGGCATGATTCCCGGCGCCGTCGGCACTGCCGGCACCGCCGGCGTCGTCGGCACCGTCGCGTCGCGCGGCACCTCGAGCGCGTCCGACACCGCGCGCAGCGCATCGTCGTCGAGCGGCGCGCCCGCCTTGGCGACCGAGCCCTGCACCCACTTGACCCAATCGGCGAACGGCCGCCCGCGCATCGGTCCGTAGAGCTCGAGCGCCTTCTCGAACTCGATGAGCCCGCCCGCGACGTCACCTTCGCCGTATCGCTGGAATCCGCGCTGAAGGTGTGCCGCCGCCGCCTTCAGATCCCCTTTGCCCGGCACCGATCCCACCTGCTCATCCCACGCGCGTCTTGGCCACGACGCCCTTGAACATGTTCAGCGTGCGCGTCAGCGCCTCGGTCGAATCGCCGACCGCCTGCTGATCGCGGCTCTCGATGCCCTGGCGCGCGCGATCGATGACCGAGCGCGCCTTCTTCACGGCGTCCTGGCCGAAGTCGCTGCCGGCGATCGCCTGCTCGACGCGCGGGAACAGCCCCTCGATCTCGTCGATCAGCTTCTCGGCCGACTGCTTGTGCTTCTCAAACTCCTCCGACGCTTTTTGATCGAGGAGATAGTCCTTCGACTCCTCGACCATCTTGCGGATCTCTTCCTCGGTGAGGCCCGACGTCGCCGTGACCGTGATCGCCTGCTTGAGGCCGGTCTCTTGATCCTTGGCGCTGACCGAGACGATGCCGTCGGCGGAGATCTCGAAGGTCACCTCGATCTCGACCTCGCCCTTGGGCGCGCGGCGCAAGCCGGTGAGGATGAACTCGCCGAGCAGCTCGTTCTCCTCGGCGCGATCGCTCTCGCCCTGGAGCACGAGGATCTTCACCGACGTCTGGTTGTCCTTGACGGTGGTGAAAATGTGCGACGCCTGCGTCGGCACCGTCGTGTTCTGCTGGATCAGCCGGTGGAAATAGCCGCCCACGATCATGATGCCGAGCGAATGCGGCGTCACGTCGAGGAGCAGCATCTCCGAGTCGCTCTCGGTGAGCGCCGAGCCCTGGATCGACGCGCCCAGCGCGACGACCTCGTCGGGGTGCACGCCCTTGCACGGCTCCATGCCGAAGAACTGCGCCACCATCGACTGGATCTTCGGCATGCGCGTCATGCCGCCGACGAGGATGACGTCCTCGATCGCCGACTTCTCGATGTCCGCTTCGGCCAGCGTCTTGCGGCAGATGTTGATGCAGCGCTCGATCAGATCCGCGGTCAGCTCCTCGAGCTTGTCGCGCGTGAGCGTCCGCTGCAGATGCAGCGCCTCGCCGCCCTGCGAGATGATGAACGGCAGGTTGATCTCGGCTTCCTTGGCCGACGACAATTCGCACTTGGCCTTCTCGGCCACGTCCTTCAAGCGCTGCAGCGCCATCTTGTCGCGCCGCAGATCGATCTTGTGCTCCTTGGCGAAGCCGAACACGAGCCAGTCGATGATGCGCTTGTCGAAGTCCTCGCCGCCGAGGAAGGTGTCGCCCGCCGTCGAGATGACCTCGAAGACGCCGTTGCCGATCTCCAGGATCGAGATGTCGAAGGTGCCGCCGCCGAGATCGAACACGGCGACCTTGCGCTCGATATTTTTCCCGAAGCCGTAGGCGAGCGCCGCCGCCGTCGGCTCGTTGATGATGCGGATGACGTCGAGGCCGGCGATGCGCCCGGCGTCCTTGGTCGCCTGGCGCTGCCCGTCGTTGAAGTAGGCCGGCACCGTCACGACCGCTTTGTCGACGGGGCTGCCGAGATGCTCCTCGGCGACCAGCTTCATCTCTTGCAACACGTACGCGGAGATCTCGGGGATCGAGTAGGTCTGCCCGCGCAGGACGATGCGCACGTCGTCGTGCGGACCTTCGGCTATTTCGTAGCCGACCGACTCCATCGCCTGGCGCACCGGCGGCGAGTTCCACTTGCGGCCGATGAGCCGCTTGGCCGCGTAGACGGTGTGCTCGGCGTTGGTGATCGCCTGTCGTTTGGCGATGTGCCCGACGAGCCGCTTCCCGTTCTCCGCGATGGCGACCATCGAAGGAGTGGTCTTGTAG
>DASXOU010000860.1:0-1882 GCA_036494045.1 Polyangia bacterium
CTCGCGGCGCAATAAACATAGTACGCTCGGGACATGCGGCGCGTCGTCGCGCTCATCGTCACGCTCAGCGTCACGTTCATTGGGGCCGTCGCCGCCGCGCATCCGCCCGTCGGCATCGCGCCGCGCACGCCGGCGACCACGCCCAAAGCCGAGCCCACGATGCTCACGACCTCGTGGCTCGACGACGCGCGCGCCCGCCTCGCCGCCGACAAGCTCGACGGCTGGCTCATCGCCGACTGGCGGGGCGAAAATCCGGTCGCCAACGACGTGGTCAAGCCGCGCGGCCCGACGCGCCGCTGGTTCTACCTCGTCACCGCGACCGGCGAGCCGCAGGTTCTCTGTCACGCCGACGACGACGCCGCCTTCGACGCGCGAAAGCCGCTCGTCTATCGCACCTGGCGCGAGCTCGACGCGCAGCTCAAGGTCCTGTTGCGCGGCAAGAAGCGCGTGGCGATGGAATGGTCGCCGCGCCTGCCCGCGCTCTCACGCGTCGACGGCGGCACCATCGATCTGGTTCGCGCCGCCGGCGCCGTGCCGGTGTCGTCGGGCGATCTCGTGACCATGATGCGCGGGCGCTTGACCGACGCGCAGCTCGCCTCGCATCGCGCCGCCGCCGCTGCGCTCGCCGCCGTCAAGGACGAAGCGTTCGCCGCCATCGCGCACGGCAACGGCCGCGTTACCGAATACGACGTGCAGCAGCGCGCGTGGAAGGCGCTCGCCGCGCACGGGCTCGAGGCCGCCGAGCCGCCCGTCGTCGCCGCCGGCGCGCACACCACCGATCCCGGTTTCTCGCCGCTGCCGGAGCGCTCCGAGCGCATCGCGCCCGGCGACCTCGTGCTCTTCTCGGCGGCCGCGCGCCAACGCGGCGTGCGCGACGCCGTCTATGCCGATCTCACGTGGGTCGGCTTCGTCGGCGAGCGCGTGCCCGACGAAGCGCAGCACCTCTTCGCCATCGCCCGCGACGCCCGCTCCGCCGTCGTGGCGCTGATCGCCGAGCGCATGAAGAAGAAGCTGCCGGTGCGCGGCTTCGAGCTCGACGACGCCGCCCGCGCCGTCGCCACCAAGGCCGGCTTCGGCGACCGCGCGCTGCGCCCCGCCGGCCACGCGCTCGACACCCATCGCTTCGGCGACGGGCCCACCTTCGACGACGCCGCCACCCACGACGATCGCCAGCTCCTCGTGCGCACCGGCTACGTCGTCGAGCCCGGCCTCTACGTCGCCGGCGCCTTCGGCGTCCGCGTCGCCGTCGATCTGTTCCTCGCCGCCGACGGCCCGCACCTCACGCCCGAAACCGCGCAGCAGGAGATCGAGCTGATCAGGTGAACGTCGCGATCACCGGCGCGTGATCCGAGGGCTTCTGGCCCTTGCGCGCCTCGCGATCGATCCAGCAGGCGTCGCAGCGGCGCGCCAGCGGCTCGGTCGCGAAGATGTGATCGATGCGCAACCCGCGATTCTTGGGAAACGCGAGCATCTGGTAATCCCACCACGAGTAGTAGCCCGCTTCCCAATGGTGCAGCCGAAAGAGATCGACGAGCCCCCACGCGCGAATGCGATCGAGCGCCCTGCGCGCGTCGATGTGGAACAGCGTCTCGCCTTCCCACGCGACCGGGTCGTGCACGTCCTTGGCCTCGGGCGCGACGTTGAAGTCGCCGCAGATCGCCATCGGCTGCGCGCGATCGTAGTGCGCCTCGAGATCGCGCACGAACCGATCCATCCATTGCATCTTGTATTCGTACTTGTCCGTGCCGACCGCTTGCCCGTTGGGCACGTAGACGCTCATGATACGCACGCCGTCGACGACGCCGCTGATCAGGCGCGCCTGCGGATCCTCGACGCCGTCGTCGAGCCCGCGGCGCACGTCGGCGATGGGCGTGCGCGAGAG
>DASXOU010000861.1:0-1927 GCA_036494045.1 Polyangia bacterium
AGCGTCTCGATGTCCATCCGCGGGGAAATATGATACGCACCTTTGCGCAATGCGTACGATAGGCGTAATTGGCGGATCGGGGCTCTACGAAATCGAGGGGCTCACCGACCTCGAGCACGTGAAGCTGTCGACGCCGTTCGGCGAGCCGTCGGACGAGTACGTCGTCGGGCGGCTCGGCGATGCGCGCATGGTGTTCTTGCCGCGGCATGGGCGCGGGCATCGCATCTTGCCGCACGAGATCAACTTTCGCGCCAACGTCTGGGGCATGAAGAAGCTCGGCGTCGAGTGGATCTTGTCGGTGTCGGCGGTCGGCTCCTTGCGCGAAGAGATCGCGCCCGGGCACATCGTGATCGTCGATCAGTTCATCGATCGCACCAAGGCGCGGCAGTCGTCGTTCTTCGGCGACGGCGTGGCCGGGCACGTCGGGTTCGGCGATCCGATCTGCGGCGCGCTCGCCGAGCACGTGTTCGCCGCGGCCGAGGCGGCGGGCGCGCGCGCGCATAAGGGCGGGACCTACGTGGTCATGGAAGGCCCGATGTTCTCGACGCGCGCGGAGTCGAACCTCTATCGCAGCTGGGGCGCGAGCGTCATCGGGATGACCAACCTGCCCGAGGCCAAGCTCGCGCGCGAAGCGGAGATCTGCTACTCGACGATCGCGCTGTCGACCGATTACGACTGCTGGCACGAGACCGAAGAGGACGTCAGCGTCGAGGCGGTCATGGCGATCATCAAGCAGAACGTGTCGCTGGCCAAGGCGATCGTGAAGGGATCGGTCGAACGCATTCCCGAGGCGCGCGCGTGCGCGTGCACGTCGGCGGCGGCGCACGCGGTGATGACGGCGCCCGAGGCGATCCCGGCGAACGCGCGCGAGCGGATCGGCATCATCATGAACAAATATTGGAGCAAGCAGAAATGACGAAGGGATTGGTCGTCGTCGGCTCGGTGGCACTCGATTCGGTCGAGGCCAACGGCAGCGTTCATGACGACGTGCTCGGTGGCTCGGCGTCGTTCTTCTCGACGGCGGCGTCGTACTTCGCGCCGGTGCGGCTGGTGGCGGTCGTCGGCGAGGACATGCCGGAGCAGCACCTGAAGTTTCTTGGCGCGCGCGGCGTGGATCTGGCCGGGCTCGAGCGCGCCAAGGGCAAGACCTTCCGCTGGAAGGGGCGCTACTCGGCGGACCTCGCGTCGCGCACCTCGCTCGACACGCAGCTCAACGTGTTCGCCGACTTCAAGCCGAAGCTGCCGGCGGAGTGGCGCGACACGGAGTTTTTGTTTCTGGGGAACATCCATCCAGCGCTGCAGCTCGACGTGCTGACGCAGGTGACGAAGCCGCGCCTCGTGGCCATGGATACGATGAACTTCTGGATCGAGGGCGAGCTGGCGGCGCTGGCGCGCGTGCTCGAGCGCGTCGATCTGCTCGTCATCAACGACGAGGAGGCGCGCCTCCTGTCGAACGAGCACAACCTGCCGCGTGCCGCGCGCGCGATCCGCGCGATGGGCCCGAAGACGGTGATCGTGAAGCGCGGCGAGTCGGGCGCGCTCCTGTTCCACGAGCACGGCGTGTTCGCGGCGCCGGCCTACCCGCTCGAGCAGGTGATCGATCCGACGGGCGCGGGCGACACGTTCGCCGGCGGCTTCATGGGGTACCTCGCGCGCGTGCGCGACATCGGCCCGCAGGCGGTGCGCCGCGCGATGTTCTACGGCAGCGTCATGGCGTCCTTCTGCGTCGAGGATTACTCCCTCGATCGGCTGCGCTCGCTGTCCGAAGGCGAAATCGAAGGGCGCTATCGGGCGTTTCGCGATTTGACGCATTTCGAAGACGTACGATTGTAGCTAAAGGGTCGCGGGCGGCCTCGGTGCAGTTGGTCCGTTCCGGCGTCGGAATCCGTCGCAGTCCGCCCGCCTTCGCGGGCGGTGCGACTCCAGC
>DASXOU010000862.1:0-9527 GCA_036494045.1 Polyangia bacterium
GCGCGTGGGATGCGCTCAGCGTCGAGGATCGCGCCGTGATCAGCGACGCGACGGGACGGTTTCAGTCGCGGCTCGAAGCGGCGGGGCGCGCGCAGGACGCGGAGCTGCTCGGATCGCTGTTTCAGCGGCAGGGGCTCAAGAAGACGCCGGTGTCGCCGGCGTTCGCGGCCGAGCTGCAGGGGCTCGGACGGGTCGCACGCGAGGCGGTGCGCGACAAGCTGATTCCCGGCGAGCTGCTCGATCGCGTCGCCGCGTGGGTGAACGAAGCGCGCGTCGATTCGCAGCACGCGCCGCGCTAAGCACGCGCGCGTAAACGTGTGCGCGCGCGTACCGGCCACGACATGGTTTGTGAAATCATTTCGCTAACCTGTCAGGCGATTCTGCGCTTACGCTCATGGCGATGACCGCTGCGTCTTCGTCTCGCCGGCAATGTCTCGTGCTCCTCGTCGAGGATTCGTCCGAAACCTACGAGCTCTACTCGGAGGTGCTGGCGAAAGCGGGCTACGCCGTCGTCGGTGCCGACAACGGCGACGACGCCTATCGCCAGGCGGTCTCGCTCGCGCCCGATCTCGTGATCATGGATTACGAGCTGCGAGGAATCGACGGTTGCGAAGCGACTGAGCGGCTCAAGCAGGATCCGCGCACCGCGGCCATCCCGATCGTCATGATCACCGGCCACGTCTCGGCGGGCGACTTCGAGCGCGCGCGCGCCGCCGGCTGCGACGCGTTTCTCGCCAAGCCGTGCTCGTACGATCAGCTCCTCGACGAGGTGCGACGACGAATGCCACCGGCGAGCGAGGCGGGCGCGAGCGGCACGGTGCTGCTCGTCGAGGACGACGAAGACATTCGCCAGAGCGTCGCCGAGATCTTGCGCGAAGAAGGGTTCAACGTGGCCGCCGCCGTCGACGGTGACGACGCGCTTCGCTATCTGCGCGGCACCGACGACGTGCCGCGCCTGATCCTGCTCGACCTCATGATGCCGGTGATGGACGGCTGGGGGTTTCGCGCGGCGCAGCTCGCCGACGCGCGGCTGGCGGAGATTCCGGTCGTGATCTTGTCGGCGGCCACCGACGTGCGGCGCCACGCGGCGCAGCTGCACGTCGACGACTACCTGGTCAAGCCGCTCGACGTGCCGCTCCTGCTCAACGCCGTCGAGCGGCACATCTGATGATACAGTAGCGGGATGGATGCGCCGTCGGAGGCGCCGTCGTCGTCGCCGCCTGCTGCGCCCGGCGCGGCAACGGAACCGTCGTGGGCGAGCGCGCGCGACGAGGAGCTCCTGGCGATGCGCGTGTGCGATCTCGGCGTGCGCATCGAAGGATCGGAGCTCGAGCCGCGCGTCGCGCAGCTCTACGAGGAGCTGGGCGCGCGCGGAATTCCGCTCAAGCCCGGCTGTTATCTCGGCGACGAGTGGTTCACGCCGTCGGAGCAGCCGATCGTGGCCATTCCGTTCTGGCTGGCGCATCCGCGCTTGAAGGCGCTCGAGCTACGTCAGGTGCTCGAGGTCGAAGGCGGCACGCCCGAGCATTGTCAGCAACTGCTCAGGCACGAGTGCGGGCACGCGATCGATCACGCCTATCGCTTTTCGCGCCGCCGTCGCTGGAAATTGTTGTTCGGAAATACCGATAATGACGCGACGCCCGATATCTATCGGCCGCGGCCCTATTCGAAGAGCTTCGTGCGCCATCTGCCGAACTGGTACGCGCAGGCGCATCCCGACGAGGATTTCGCGGAGACGTTCGCGGTGTGGCTGGGCGTGCCCGAGCGCGAATGGCGCACGAAATATCGCGGCTGGAAGGCGCTCGACAAGCTCGAGTACGTCGACGAGCTGATGCGCGAAGCGGCGACGATGCGGCGGCCGTCGGCGCGCGTGCCGGCGCGGCGGATCGCCGACGCCACGCGCATGCGCAAGACGCTCGGCCGTTATTACGCCGAGCGGCGCAAGAAGTACGCGGAGGACTACGCCGACGTCTACGATATCGACCTGCGCGACATCTTCGGCGGCGAGGCGAGCGAGGATTCGGCGGCGCATTTTCTGCGGCGCGCGCGCAAGACCATCGTGCCGTCGATCGTGCGCTGGACCGGCGAGCACAAGTACACCGTCGATCATCTGGTGCGAAAGTTGATGATGCGTTGCGAGCGGCTGGGCCTGATGGCGCCGAAGAACCAGGCGCGCCTGACCATGGACGTGTCGGCGTACGTCGCGGCGCTGGTGACAAATCATTTGCACACGGGCCGTTTCAAAAGGTTCGTGTAGATCCGACATGAAGATCCTCGTCCTGTTCGATCTGCATCGCGCGCCGAAGGTCGACGAAGAATTTTCGCCGGCGACGCTGCGCAAGGACGAGGCCAAGCCGACCGAGGCCGACGTGCTCGAGTGCCTGAAGCGGCTCGGGCACGAGACCGAGACGCTGGCGGTGTTCGACAACGTCGTCGCCATCGTCGAGAAGCTCAAGGCGTTCGCGCCCGACGTGGTGTTCAACTTGACGGAGTCGTTTCACGCGCAGCGATCGCACGAGCCGAACATTCCGGCGCTGCTCGAGCTCTTGAAGGTGCGCTACACCGGCGCCGGGCCGGACGCGCTGCTCCTGTGCAAGGACAAGGCGCTGGCCAAGAAGCTGCTTTCGTATCATCGCGTGCGCGTGGCGCGCTTCGTGTTGTCGCCGGCGCATCGGCCGCTCAAGCGGCTCAAGAAGTTCGTCTATCCCGCGTTCGTCAAGCCCGTCGGTGAAGAGTCGTCGGACGGGATCGCGCAGGCGTCGTTCGCGCGCGACGAGGGCGAGGCGCTCGAGCGCATCAAGTTCCTGCACGAGCGCTTCGAGGGCGACGTGATGATCGAGGAGTACATCGAAGGGCGCGAGCTCTACGTGAGCGTGATGGGGAACAAGCGGCTGTCGGTGTTTCCGGCGCGCGAGATCTTCTTCGAGAAGCTGCCCGACGACGCGCCGAAGTTCGCCACGCAGAAGGCCAAGTGGGACGACGCCTATCGCAAGAAGTGGGGTATCAAGAACGGGCCGGCGGCGGAGCTGGACGCCAAGGTGGCGACGCAGCTCGATCAGGCGGCGCGCACGACCTATCGCGTTCTTCGGATTCGCGGGCTCGGACGCATCGACGTGCGGCTGTCACCGACGGGCGAGGTCATCGTCATCGAGGCCAATCCCAATCCGTCGCTGGCGCGCGAGGATGACTTCGCGCAGTCGGCGGCGATGGCGGGCACCGATTACGACACGCTCATCCAGAAGATCCTCGACGTGGCGACGGCGTGAAGTAGAGAGCGCCCTCTTCGGAGCCGAACCAGAGCTGCGTCGCGCTGGTGCTGATGGCGGAGATGCGGCCGAGCGGGCCGACGCGGCGCGCGTGCGTGCGCGTGGCGTCGAGCGCGACCAGGCCGGCGCCTTCGCTGCCGAAGAAGACGCGGCCGTCGATGGTGACGAGGGCGCCGGGGTTGACGTCGTTGGCGCGCGCGTCGGAAAAGGGGCGCGCGTCGACGCTGCGATCGTCGACGAAGACGAGGCCGCCGTCGTCAGTGCCGGCGACGACGCCGCCGGCGGCGGGGGCGAGCGCGGTGACGACGTTGCTGGTGGCGCCGGGGGAGCCGAAGACCAGCGGGTGCCACATCGCGACCTGCGCGCGCAGCGGCGCGGCGATTTCGTAGACGCCGTCGGGCGTGCCGATCCAGACGCGATCGCCCCGTTCGTCGCCACGCGTGACTGCGAGCGCGGTGACACGCAGGACCTCGCCGTCGGGGCCGCGCTCGCCGACGGCGCCGTCGTCGCGGCCGCGCCACAGGCCGTGCGCGGTGCCGAGGATGAGCTCGTCGCCGGCGACGGCGAGGGACGATACTGCTTGCCCGGCGGCGATGACGCCGGCGCGCGCGCCGTCGGCGGCGAGCACGATCGCGCCGCGATGCGTGGCGGCGATGACGTGGCCGTTCCACTCGGCGAGCGCGTCGACGAAGCGCTCGCGCCCGTCGAGCCCGCCGACTTCGCGCGGTGCGGGGTCGCGCGCCGGATCGAAGCGATAGAGCCCGCAGTCGAAGGTGCCGATGAAGACGACGCCGTCGGCGCGCGGCAGGATGGCGCTGATGCGCCCGGGCAGCTGCGTGCGCTCGGTGGCTTCGCCGACGGCGCCGTCGGCGATGGTCAGGCGCGCCGACGAATCGCGCACGCTCGGATCATGCATCACCGGCAGCGCGAGATGACGCAATCGCTCGGTCGGCAGCGCCGTCGCCGCCAGCGCGACGGTCACCGCCGCGAAGGCCAGGCGCCAGCGACGGCGCGTCACGCGTCACCGCTCGACGGGTCGACCGGCGACTGGCGGCGGCGCGCGAACAAGCCGAACGCGGCGAGGAGGAGGATCATCGCGCCCGCCCAGCTTGCCGGCGACGACGACGCCACCGACACCACCAGCGGACGGCGGCTGATGTTGCCCGCCGTGTCGCACGCGACGACTTCGAGCTCGGCGTCGCCGCGCGCTTGCAGCCGCGGCACGTGCAGCGTCGCGCGATACAGCCCGAGCGGGCCGTCCATTTTCGCGCGCGCGATCTCGCCCCACGGCGCGCGCACCAAGATCTCCTTGACGTCCATCGCGCTCTTGAGCGCCGCCCCTGCGCCGCCGGGCGCGTTCGACTCGAACGCCGCCGCGATCGCGTCGACGGGCAGCGCCGGCTTGAACGCCAGCGCGATCGCCTCGCCCGGATGCACCGTCGACGGCGCCGACACCACCGCCACCGCGGCCGCGTGCGTGTCGACGTGCAGCTCCACGAAGCGCTGCTCGCGCGCACCCTCGGCGTGATCGATCGTCACCGTCGCCGTCCACGATCCGTCGGGCCAACCGGTGGGCACGAGGAAGCGCGCGACGTGCTCACCCGACGGCGCGTCCCACACCGCGCGCACCGCGCGCTTGGACCACGGCAGCGTCACGTGCACGTGGGCGCGCGCCGGCGCCTGCACGCGGATCTCCGGATCGCCCGGCTTCACGCGCGCCGGCGTGACGTCGGCGTTGGCCTGCGCGACCTCCTCGGCGAAGATGCCTTTGTACGACACGCCTTCGGGCAGCTCGTTCGGCACCAGCATCTGGGCGAGCGGCATGTTGGTGTCGACCTTGAGCTGCTTCTCGACGGCGACGAACGAGGTGTACGCCGTGATCAGCTTGAACTTGAGCGCCAGATCGATGATCTGCGCCTGTTGGTCGCTGGCGGCGCCGTTCTCGGTCGCGTCGGTGAGCGTCTCGATGCGGCGGCGCGCCCACAAGGTGCCGAGGACGGCGTCGCCCGCTTGCGATGCGAGCGCGATCGGAATCGTGCGCACGTACGGTTTTTCGCCGAGCATGCCGCTCACTTCCACGCTCGCGGGACCGTGGCCGCGATATTTTCCGACGACGACGAGCGGCTGGCCGGCGAACAGATCGGGCATGCGCTCGGGCTCCATCGCCGTGACGTCGACGCCGCTGAAGCGCAGCGCCACGTCGGTGAGCACCGGCCGATCGAGCCGCTTGTACAGCCGCGCCACCACTTCGTCGACAGGCTCGTCCGAGCGCACGATTTCGGCGGCGCCGCGGCCGGCGCGCCCGACGCCTTCGATGAGATAGCGATTCACCGACGAGCCGATGCCGAAGCCGAACACGCGCGACTGACCGCGCATGGTCGAGATGTAGTCGATGATCTCCTTCTCGTTGCCGATGAAGCCGTCGGTGCAGAAGACGACCATGCGCAGCCGCTTCGGATCGTACGGCTGATCGAGCGCGGCGCGGATGCCCGACAGCATCTCGGTGCCGCCGCCGCCCTGCAACGAGCCGAGCCAGCGCTCGGCGGCGGCGACGTTCTGGGGCGTGCTCGGCAGCGACGTCGGCGACATCGACTCGGTGGTCGAGTCGAACGCGATCAGCTGGAACGTGTCGTCGGGGCCCATCTTCTCGATCGCCCGCTTGATGACCGCCTTGGCCTCGTCGAGCGGCTGGCCCCACATCGAGCCCGATTTGTCGACGAGGAAGACCATCTCCTTGGCGCGCACCATCGCCGGCGCGACGTCGGCGGGCGGCTGCACGAACATCATGAGGTAGTCGTCGCCGTGATCGTGCGCGGTGATGACGCGCGCCTCGGGCTCGGCGCCGGCGGGGCGCCAGGAGAGGATGAAGTCTTTGTTGGGCACATGGTCGCCGTCGCCGAGCGCGACGATGCGCTTGCCCAGCTTGGGATCGGCGGCGGTCATGATGCGATGGCTTTTGGCGGCGACGTCGGCGAACGCGTCGGACGGCCCGAGCGTGACCACGATGTCGAGGTCGTGCGCCGACTTGATGCCGGGCGCGACCACCGGCGGCGAGACGCGCGCCGCGTCGGTCATGCCGTGATTCGGGTTGTAGCGCGGGCCGATCGTCGTCGGAAAATGGAACTGATAGCGGCCCGAGTCGAACTTCACTTCGTGCACGTAGCGGATGACGACCTCGACCGATTCGCCGGGCAGGATGTTGGCGACCGACTGTGTGAACAGGTTGGGACGCTCCTGTTCGGTGAGCGCGGCGGTGTGGCCCTCGGCCTTGGCGCGCTCGTAGGTCTCGCGCGCTTCCTGGCGCTTCTTCACTTCGCTCACGACCACGCGCTTGCCGATGCGGAACATCATGTCGGTCACCGCCGCGTTCTCCGGCAGCGGGAACTGATAGACCGCCTCGAGGCGCTGCGCCGTCGGGTTCTGGTAGAGCTGCGTGACCTCGACGCGCGCGATGTCGCCGGTGACGTCGGCGAGCACGCTGGTGTGCGCGAGCGGAAACTCGATCGTGGTCTTGCCGTCGGCGCCAGGAGAGGCGAGCCGCGGCGCGCCTTCGTTCTTGGCGTCGGGCAGGGCCGCGTTGGGCTCGACGACCGCGTTGCGCGACAGCTCACGCACGCGTGCGATCAATTGATCTACGCGCGACGGCTGCAAACCTTCCTGTACTTTTGACGCAACCGGTTTGCTTGTCTGAGCGGACGGCTGATGGCTGACGGCTGATGGCTCGCCGCCGCAACCGGCGGCGGCAACAGCGACGAGAGCGAGGACGTGGAGTTTGCGCATGCGCGCTGCAACAGCAAGCGCGGTGCCGCGCGGAAAATCGCGCGCTTATGGCGGCGCGTGGCTGGATCGCCACGGACTTCGTGTCAGGCTGACGTAAAGCCGCCGTCGATCACGTAGGTCTGCCCGGTCACGAACGAGGCTTCATCGCTGGCGAGGAACACGGCCAGCGGCGCGATCTCTTCCGGCTGCGCGTGACGTCCGAGCGCGGCGCGCTCGTTCATGTACTTGGCGATCTCGGGGTTGTCGATGAGCGTGGCGGCGAAGCGCGTCTCGACCAGGCCGGGCGCGATGGCGTTGACGCGGATGCCGGCGCGGCCGAGCTCGACCGCGAGCGTCTGGGTCATCGAGATCACCGCGGCCTTGGACATCGCGTAGACGCCCTGCATGGGAAAGCCGCGCAGGCCGACGACGCTGGCGACGTTGACGATGGCGCCCTTGCGATTGGCGGCGATGAGCCGCTTCGCCGTCTGGCGCGCGACCTCGAAGTAGCCCTTCAAGTTGAGGTCGAAGGTCTTGTCCCAGGCGGCCCACTCGACGTTGAGCAGCGGACCGAAGTAGGGATTGGTCGCCGCGTTGTTGACGGCGATGTCGAGCGCGCCGATCTCGCGATCGATCCAGGCGAACAATTCGCCGATGACCTCGGGCCGTCCGGTGTGCGCCGAACGCGCGATCACGCGCGCGTCGCCGACGCTGTCGTTGATGCGCTTGGCGGTGGCCTCGAGCTCCCCGGTCTTGCGCGCCACAATGATCACGCGCGCGCCCTGACGCGCGAATTCTTCGGCGATGGCGGCGCCGATGCCGCGGCTGCCGCCGGTGACGAGCGCGGTTTTGCCGGCGAGTCGTTGCGTCATGCGCGGACTATACACGCGCCGACTGGGAGCGCGCTCCCCACGCAAGGCACGCGAAGCTGGCGGAATCATGTCGCGCGCGCGCTGGCACGCGCGCTGCTCTCGATCGATCCGTGAAGCGGTTCGTGGGCGCCGTCCTCTTCTTCAGCATCGTCATGTCAACTTCCTTGCCAGCGCGCGCGAGCGCCGCTGGTCGCTGTTCGGCGGCGGGCTGGCGCTGCTCGTCGCCGGGTGGGTGCTCGACATCGGCCTCAGCTACGGGCTCGGCCACGAGCGCGCGGCGACCTCGTTCATTCCGGTGGCGGGCCCGCTGGTGCAGATGGGCGACAGCTGGGCGATGGTGCCGCGCGCGGCGACGGGCAACGCGCAGGCCGACGCGCAGGCGCAGCCGCAGATCGATCAGGCGAACCGGACGATCCAATCGGTCGCCTACGCCGTCCTCGCCATCGACTTCGCGATGCAGCTCGCGGGCTCGACGATGATGGTCGTCGGCGTCGTCGGCCACGACAACCCCCGCGCCGACCGCGTCAGCCTCAGCCTCGCGCCCACGTCCAACGGCGCCCGCCTCCGCCTACGCTTCTGACGAGTGGAATGAGCGGACGCTTCATACGCGTAGCACCCCTGGCCACGTAGTCGTGGATGGCGTTGGGCCACGGCACAAGGATCTGGCCGCGCGCGCCCGTGCACATCTCGTCGCTGTCATAGCCGTCGAGCAGGCGGCGCGTCGCCGATCGTGTGTACTGACGGATGCGTCCGCCGACCTCGACGAGGACGATCCCTTGCGCCTCGTACCGCAGCGTGACCTCGGCGCCTGACGGACCGGCGGCCTCCCCGAACGATCCGGGCAGCGTTTGCCGGGCGCGCAATTGTTGCGTCGGCGGCTCGTGCAAGGATTGCGTCGTGGTGGCGCGCGCGCTCGTCGCGCCGCCGCGCGCGCCGCGGCATGACGGCTGCAAGGGTCGCGTCGGCACGGGCGGCGAAGCGGACGGTTCCGCCGTGAGACGAGCCCGAGCTTCGCGCGGCTCGCGACGACATCGAAGGAGGATCGCTGTGAAGAAGACGAGTGGAATCGCAAAGACGTTGCGCACGAGCATCGCCGACCTGGAGGCGCTCGACCTGTCCGAGACGGAGCTCGCGCGCGTCGGCGGCGGCTTGAACCGGGGTCCCGGCGGCCCGGTCATCGGCGGCGGTGGCGGTGTGTTCGAGAGTCACTGCTGGGAAGCGTCGACGAGCGTGACCAACCCGGGCGATCCCGACAACGCGCAGGACTGGGTCGTCGACTAAGCACCCAGGGGTTCTTGCTCGTCGCCGCCATTCGCGCCGGGCAAGAACCCGTGTTTTTCACTCGAGCAAGGACCAACCCGTGATCCTCATCCTGTCGAACGCGCTCGATCTGCACGCAAACCACATCGCGGCCGAGCTGCGCGCGCGTGGCGCCCAGGTGGCCATCTTCAACCCCGCGCGCTTTCCGCGCGAAGCCGAAATCTCGGTCTCGTTCGCGCCCGGACAGGCTCCGCGGCAGCTCCTCCGCCTCGACGGCGAGGAGATCGATCTCTCGACGGTGCGTGCCGCCTGGTACCGCCGGCCGGAGAAGCCGGTCGCGCACGAGGCGGTCGGCGACGCGACCGCGCGC